>JAHZFC010000045.1:9368-13700 GCA_019421525.1 Clostridiales bacterium | reverse complement strand
AGAGGACACCCTGAGCTTTTTCGTCAGCTCGGGGGGCTACCCCTATTTCCCGGGTTATATGTTGACCACCATGCTGGGCTGCCTGTGGTACGCGCTGTTTTTTTACCGGGCCAGGATCACCTGGTGGCGGATCATCGTGGTAAAATTGATTACCAATGTGCAGAATGTGTTTTTGGGCTCCCTGTGGAGCGCCATCTTGACCAGCAAGGGCTATCTCTACTACATGGTTCCCAGCGCGGTGAAAAACACCATTTTCCTGCCCGTCCAGATCATCCTGCTGTGGGCGGTGCTGGCGGCGGTGCTCCCCCATCTGCGCCGGATGGGGCTGATCCCCAACCAGCTGGGAGAGGCCGGGCGCATTACCTGGCGGTGACATAGAATGAGACACGTCCGCATACCCTCAAAACGGGGGGTGCGGACGTGTCTTTTTTGGAGTCGCTGAGCAATTTTGTCTGGGGGCCCTGGCTGCTGGGGGCCTTTTTGGTGGTGGGGGGCTACTATTCCCTGCGCACCGGATTCTTCCAGATCTTCGGCCTGCCCGTCTGGTGGAAGGCCACCGTGGGCCGCCTGTTCCGCCGCTGGAAGAAGGAGCGGGGCAGCGGGGCGCTGACCCAGCTCCAGGCCCTGTCCACCGCCCTGGCGGCCACCATCGGCACCGGCTCCATCGCCGGGGTGGCCACCGCCATCTTCTTCGGCGGGCCGGGGGCGGTGTTCTGGATGTGGATCTCCGCCCTGCTGGGCATGATGACCGGCTGCGCGGAGAAGATCCTGGCGGTGCGCTACCGGGAGAAGGACCCCCAGGGCCGCTGGCGGGGCGGGCCCATGGTGTACATCCGGGACGGGCTGCGCCTGCCCGGCCTGGCGGCGGTGTTCTCCCTGTTCTGCGTGGCGGAGACCCTGGCCGGGGGCAACCTGGCCCAGGCCAATTCCATCGCCACCTCCCTCCACGCAGCCTTCGGGGTGGACCGGCTGGTGGTGGGGGTGGTGCTGGCGGCCGTCGTGTCGGTGGTGCTGCTGGGGGGAGTCAAACGGGTGGGCAAGGTCAGCGAGCTGCTGGTCCCCCTGATGGCGGCACTGTTCATCGGCGGGGGGCTGGTGGTGATTGCCGTCCACTGGCAGGCCATCCCCGAGGCCTTTTCCCAGATCGTCCAGTACGCCTTCGCGCCCCGGGCGGTGGTGGGGGGCTACTCCATGGGCACCGCGCTGCGCTTCGGGGTGGCCCGGGGAGTGTTCACCAACGAGGCGGGGCTGGGCATGTCCGCCATCGCCCACGCCTGCGCCGATGTGGAGGAGCCGGCGGAGCAGGGCATGTGGGGCATCTTTGAGGTGTTCTTCGCCACCTTGGTGATCTGCACGGTGACCGCCCTGGTGATCCTCACCTCCGGGGTGTATGAGCCCTCCGCCGCCCTGGACATGATCAACCGCGGCTCCGTGCCGGAGACCATGCTGGGCGCGCCCCTCACCGCGGCGGGCTTTGCCACCGTGCTGGGCGGGGCGGGGGAGTGGATCGTGGCGGTGAGCCTGATCCTCTTCGCCTTCACCTCCCTGCTGGGGGCGGGCTACTACGGCCGCCGGGGCATCGAGAGCCTCACCCAGGGGCGCTGGGCGGTGGTGCTCTATCAGCTGGCCTTCCCGGCCTGCGTCATCTTCGGCAGTGTGGGGGACCTGACGGCGGTGTGGCAGCTGGTGGACATCTTCAACGGCCTGCTGGCGGTGCCCAACCTGCTGGCCCTGCTGCTGCTGTCTCCGGAGGTGATGCGCATCCTTCGGGGGTGGCTGGGCCGGCGGAGGGAGCGCAGGCGGGCGGCATCAGAGCCGCAGACGTAAAAAGCGGCGGCACGGGAGATCCCCGTGCCGCCGCTTTGAGACTTTCGAAAAAGTATTTTCGAAAGTCTCTCGCCGGGGACAAAGCCCCATCCCCGGCGAAAACGGCCCGCCGCAGCGCACTTCGTCGGCGCAAAGTCCGCTCCCCTCCGTTTCCACCTGGCGGTGAAAACTGTGCGCGCTTCCTTGCGCCTCCTCTCCCCACAAAACCCGCTGCGCTGGGCTTTTGTGGGGCCCCAGACGGCCAGTTCGCACGTTTGCAGGCCAAGAGGTGTTTTCGTCCACGCACATGTCGCGGCCGAAAACAGATATCCATTTTCTTCGCGCCTGTAGACGCGAACTCTGCGAGGCTTTTTATGTTTGGATCAGGGACCGGGCTTGGGGGCCTCCTGCTTGCCCGGCAGGACGTGGTTGACCACCATGGCCACCAGGATGCCCACAGCCGTCTCCAGCATGCGGGCGATGGTGTAGAAATACCGCTCCTGCCCGCTGTGGGACAGCATGATGGAGCAGCACACGATGGCCGACAGGGCGCAGGCGCTGGGCCGCTTGAGCACATTGCAGATATAGATGCTGGCCAGAGTGCCCACACCGCACACCAGCACCAACACCACCGGATGGCTCCAATAGGTGGTGATGGTGACGCAGACGAGCCCCACCAGACCGCCGATCAGGGTGCCCAGCAGCCGGGAGACCCCCTGCTTCCATGTGGCGCCTACCGAGCTCTGCATGCACACGATGGCGGCGATGCAGGCGTAGAAGGGGCCCAGCTGGTCGATGAAGTTGGTCCCCTCAGCGGTGCTGAGGGCCTCCATCGGCAGGAAGATGACCAGGGAGATCATCACCGCCACCGCCGTCTTGATGGTGCGCATGCCGGGCAGAGGGAATCTTTCTCTCATAGCGTCCGCCCCGTCAGAAGGGCAGGTTCAGCCCCCCTGTGAGCTTGGACATCTGGCTGGCGGCGTCGTCGCTGGCCTTGCGCATAGCCTCGTTCACCGCCGCCACGATCAGATCCTGGAGCATGTCCACATCGTCGGGGTCCACCGCCTCCGGGTCGATGGTGACCTGGGTCAGCTCCTTCCTGCCGGACACCACGGCCGTGACCACACCGCCGCCGGCGCTGGCCTCATAGCTCTTGCTCTCCAGCTCCTCCTGGGCCTTGAGCATGTCCTGCTGCATCTTCTGGGCCTGGCGGAGCATGCTGTTCATGTTCCCGCCCATGCCGCCCATCCCGCGGCTGTTGAATCCTTTTGCCATATGCTTGCTACCTCCTGGGGGTTTTATTCCACGATGAGATTGTCCAGCCCCTCGGCCAGGAAGGCCTCCAGGGCGTCGGGCTCATCCCCGGACACAGCCGGGGAGGCGGAGACCTCCGGCGGGGCCTGGCCCACCTTGACCTCCACCTGGACCGGGCCGCCTGCCAGCCGGGCGGCCCCCTGGGACACCTTTTCCAGCACGGCCTTTTTGCCGATCATCCCCTTGATGAAGTCGTTCTGGGCCCAGAGGGTGAGGACACCGCCCTCCAGTCGCCCCTCCACCATGTCGGGGTTGGACAGAAAGATGTAATCCCCCATCTCGATCTCCGCCCTGAGGGCGGAGCGCAGGGCGGCCCAGCCGGGCCAGCTGCCGGCGCCGGGCGCCGGGGCGGGAGCGTGGGCTTCCTCCTGGGCTGGGGGAGCGGGGATAGGCTCCTCCGGGGGCTGTGCCTGTGGGGCGGGCTCGGGGGCCTGCGTCCGCTGAGGCGGGGCCGGCACGTCCCAGGGGGGCAGGTCATCCTGCCCGGCCGGGGCGCTGGCCTGGGGCACAGGGTTGGAGGGGGCCTGCGGCCGGGGCCGCTCCGGAACGGAGGGGGCGGCAGGGGAGGGGGCAACGGAGCCGCCCTGCTCCAGCCGGGACAGCCGGGCGTTGAGCCCGGCGGGGGTATCGTCTAAGGTGGGGTCACACAGGGTGACCAGGCACAGCTCCGCGTCGGTGCGGCGGCTGGACGAGCGGGCCATGTCCGCGCCGGTCTGCTGCAAGCGGGTGAGCATCTGCACCAGCCGGGGCACCTGGAACCGGCCGGACAGCCGCTTCAGGGTGGCCTCGTCAAACCCGCCGGTCATGAGCCCCGCGCCTCCCTGGGGGGCGGTCTTGCGCACCAGCAGGTCCCGGGTCAGGGCGGCCAGCTCACCGATCAGAGCGGACATCTCCTTGCCTCTGGCGTAGAGGCGGTCCAGCCGCGTCAGGGCGGCGGCGGAATCGCCGTCGGCGATGTGGTCCATGAGGGCGGCGGTCTCCAGGTTGCCCGCCAGGCCCAGGGCGGAGAAGATCTCTCCTTCGTCCACCCGGCTGCCCGCCCCGGCGCACTGGTCCAGCAGGGAAAGGGCGTCCCGCATGCCGCCGTCGGCCAGACGGGCCAGCAGGGCGGCGCCGTCCTCGGTCAGGTCGATGCCCTCCTGTCCGGCCACATAGCGCAGCCGCCCGGCGATCTCCTCGGCCCGGATGCGCTTGAAGGCGAACTGCTGGCAG
>JAHZFC010000045.1:0-9329 GCA_019421525.1 Clostridiales bacterium | reverse complement strand
TGGTGGCCAGGATGAACATGAGGTGTTCCGGCGGCTCCTCCAAGATCTGGAGCAGGGCGTTGAAGGCCTGGGCGGAGAGCATGTGGACCTCGTCCACGATGTACACCCGCTTCTTCACCGTGGCGGGGGTGTACATGGCCTCGTCCAGGATGGCCCGGATGTCGTCCACCCGGTTGTTGGACGCCGCGTCCAGCTCCAGCACGTCCAGCACAGAGCCGTTCTCGATGCCCAGGCAGGAGGGGCAGCGGTTGCAGGGGTTGCCGTTTTGGGGGTCCTGGCAGTTCACCGCCCGGGCCAGGATCTTGGCGCAGGTGGTCTTGCCGGTGCCCCGGGTGCCGGTGAACAGATAGGCGTGGCTCAGCCGCCCGGCGGCCACCTGGCGCTTGAGGGTCTCGGTGATATGGCCCTGGCCCACCACGTCGTCAAAGGTGCGGGGCCGCCATTTACGGTATAGGGCTTGGTACATCACCGGTCACCTCCTGACAAAAAACGCTTCGGCGTAAGACAAGGCCGCGCACCGGCCTTTGAAGGACGGACTATGCCCGTTACCCATACAGCCGGCTCAAGATCGGCAGCCCCACGGCACACCTGGCGGTCCGCTTAGTGCTGCTCGGTCCCCCGCCTGACACGGTTCACGGGGCCGGGTTGCGCGGGACCGATCTATCATCGCTGCTTATATGGGGCAGGCGGCACAGCCCGCCTCCGGGGGCCGGGATTCATCCCTGCTGTAGCGGGTTGCAGGTACAGGGCACCGCTATCTCCCCAACTAGCGCGGCCTTGTCCTGCGCCGAAGCGAAACAAAGCTAAATGGTATTGTACTATATCTTTCAGAAATTATCAACCAAAAAATTTTTTCTATGACGCCGTGGGGCGGGAGGGCTTTGCCGCCCTGGACATTGGGATAACGAGAGGGCGGAGGCGGCTTTCGGCCGCAGGGGCCCAAAAAAGAAGGACATCCATCGGATGTCCTTCTTTTTTGTCATGTATTGAGAAAAAAGATGCAGGCCATAGCCGGGGGGGCCGCACGGCAGGGCGGCGCTTTTACGCCGTAAATTCGGAGCCGCCAAAGGCGGCGGAGAATTGCGCAGGGCGAATTTACTTCGCCCGAGCATTTTAATTTTTCGCGGTCACCAAAACGAAAGGCATGACCTTTGGTCATGCCTTTCGTTTTGGTGACCCGTCGGGGGCTCGAACCCCGGACCTTCGCCTTAAAAGGGCGTTGCTCTACCAACTGAGCTAACGAGTCATATATGGCTGGGATGGCTGGACTCGAACCAGCGAATGCGGGAGTCAAAGTCCCGTGCCTTACCACTTGGCTACACCCCAATCTGGCTGGTTCTAAAAGCAAAGGACCGGAGCGGACGCTCCGGCCCTTCCGCCTTAAGGGCTTATGGGGTGGGTGACGGGACTCGAACCCGCGACACTCGGAACCACAATCCGATGCTCTACCAACTGAACTACACCCACCATATCGAATGGCTTTAGAAAACGATGGCACGCCTGAAGGGACTCGAACCCCTGACCCACTGCTTAGAAGGCAGTTGCTCTATCCACCTGAGCTACAGGCGCGTATGCAAAAGGCACGCTGAGCCGCTAAGCTCATGCTTGCTCCGCTTCGCACGAACAAAGCGGCTCATGTGTGGAGCGGGTGATGGGAATCGAACCCACGCGACCAGCTTGGAAGGCTGGGATTCTACCATTGAACTACACCCGCAGATCAGTTGGGCGACTGCACGACCGTCAGCCCAACTATACTAGCACGAGACAGTACCTTTTGTCAATCTTTTTTTTCGATATTTTGGAAGCTGTCTCGATCAAAGGGCGAGGGGCGCGTCACAGAAGGCGCAGCAGTCCACGCCGCCGGTGCGTTTGACCAGGGGGGGGAGGTAGGTCTCCGTCTGGGTGATGCAGTTGGGGTTATGGCACACCGGCCCGTGGCCGATCTCCACAGCCCCCGGATCCAGCCGGGGCTGGCGGGCCAGGTCCATGAGCAGGGACATACGGGCGAACATGCCGAAGCGGGCCTGCTTGAAATAGGCCGCCCGGGGGTCGTCGTCCACGTCCACGGTGATCTCATCCACCCGGGGCAGGGGGTGGAGCACCATCATGTCGGGCTTGGCCCGGCTGAGCTTGCTGCGGGTGAGGACATAGATGCCCTTGTTGCGCTCGTACTCCAGAGGGTCCACGAACCGCTCCCGCTGGATGCGGGTCATATACAGCACGTCCAGCTGGGGGATGACAGGCTCCAGGCCGGTGACCTCGGTGAAGGGCATGTCGTTCTCCTTCATGAACCGGCGCAGGTACTCGGGGATGGCCAGGTCCCGGGGGGCGATGAGGAAGAAGCGGATATCCTTGAACTTGGCCAGGGCCTTGATGAGGGAGTGCACCGTGCGGCCATTCTTCAGATCCCCGCACAGGCCGATGGA
This sequence comes from Clostridiales bacterium, assembly GCA_019421525.1. Taxonomy (GTDB): domain Bacteria; phylum Bacillota; class Clostridia; order Oscillospirales; family Oscillospiraceae; genus Enterenecus. Next base: position 6,903 of record JAHZFC010000045.1, on the reverse strand, counting down.
CATGCCGTCCACGCTCCCCCGCAGCCGGGTGATGGTGGTCAGATCGGCCATGGTCTGGGTGGGGTGCATGTGCCCGCCGTCCCCGGCGTTGATCACCGGCACGTCGGAGTAGAGGGAGGCGGCCTTGGCCGCCCCCTCCCAGGGGGTGCGCATGACGATGACGTCGGCATAGCCGGACACCATCTTGATGGTGTCCTTCAGCGTCTCGCCCTTGGCCACCGAGGAGGACTTGGGGTCGGCAAAGCCGAACACCGAGCCGCCCAGCCGGAGCATGGCGGTCTGGAAGGAGAAGTTGGTGCGGGTGGACGGCTCATAGAACAGGTTGCAGGACACCTTTCCCCGGCACACATCGATGAAATCCTCCGGCGCGGAGATGATCTGGTCGGCGCGCTGGTAGAGCGCGTCCCACTCCTCCCGGGACAGGTCCCCAAAATCGATCAGATGACGCATGACAGCCCCTCCTTCGCAATTCAGCACATTGTACCACACTTGACCGCCCAGGGCAACAGGTATTGTTTGACAAAAAACAGGCCGGGAACGGGGGGAAAAAGGGCGCTGTGCCGCCGGACCGGGGCCGCAACTCCGGGTTGCGGAACTTCCAGCCGGACACGGTTGACCGCAACCGGGGAATTTCCTATACTGAAAAGCGGCAGGAGGCCCGAACGGCCCTTGTCAGGCATGCCGGACCGCCGTGCGGGCCCGCCCATCCCAGGCCGGCCTGCACGATCTGACGATAAGGAGGATATCCCATGACGTTTGGAGAAAAACTACAGAAGCTGCGCAGGGCCCAGGGCATGTCCCAGGAGCAGCTGGCCATTCAGCTGGGCCTGTCCCGGCAGGCGGTATCCAAATGGGAGCTCGATGAGGCCACACCGGACACGGGGAATGTGGTCCAGCTCTCCCGCATCTTCGCCGTGTCCACCGACTACCTGCTGCTGGACGAGGTGGACGAGCCGTCGGGGCAGCCGCCAAAGGAGCGGACCAACCCCCACGCCGCCACGATCATTGGGCTGGCTGCCTGCGCTGTGGGCCTGCTGGCGGCCGGAGGGGGCTGGGCCTACTGGCAGACCGCCATCCCGCTGGCCGTGGGCCTCATCATCCAGGTGGTGGGGGTGGCCCTGTTCGAGCTCCAGACCGCCTATCTGCCGCCCCCCGGCGGCCCGGCCGCCGCCCGGGCACGGTTCTATAGCGCCGCCTGCTGGCTGCTGGCCCCCATCCCGGTGTTCTTCGGCTGCGGCCTGTGCTTCCGGTGGTTTGTGCTCCGGTCCTTTGGGGTGTATCTCCAATGGACGGTGGTCCTGGCAGTCTATCTGCTGGTGTGCGTGGTGACCTGCGCCGTCCTGGCCCGGTACCGCCGCCGTTCATAGCAGGATCTGCCGGGGATAAGCTCCCCTCGTTCCCTCCAAACTATAAGGGAGGAAACGGGGGGATTTTTTTCATGCTCTGGTCATGGCGCTTTCTCTTATATAGTTTTTTAGGATTTTTGCTGGAGGTGGCCTTCGCCCGGGCCATCCACAGCCCGAAGCTGGACCGGAAATGCCTGGTGCTGCTGCCCCTTTGCCCGGTGTACGGCTTCGGGGCGGTGATGAGCCTCTGGCTGGCCCAGCGGCTGGAGGCGGGGCCGCTGGGGGTGATGGCCATCGGCTTTGTGTCGGCCACGGCGGTGGAGTACGCCATGGATCTGTTTTACGAGCGGGCCCTGGGGGTGCGCTTTTGGGACTATGCCCAGCTCCCCTTCAACATCCGGGGCCGGGTGTGCCTGACCTTTTCCCTGTGCTGGACCGGACTGGCCCTGGTGCTGGTCTACCTGCTGGCGCCGCTGACCGACCGGCTCCTGGCCGCCATCCCGGCATTTTTGGGGCCGCCGGCACTGATATTGCTGGTGTGCGACGGGGCGGTGTCCTGCCTGGCCCTGCGCCAGACAGGGACCACCGATGTGCTTCGCTGGTACCGCTGAGGCGGGGGATCGGTCAGGTCCGGGGCTCCTCGCGGACCTCCACCACCCGCAGGGTGCCGCCGCAGCTGCACCGGTAGCGCTCCGGGTGCTCCACCAGGGGGGAGCGCTTCATCCGGGGCAGCTGGCGGCCGCAGCTCTGGCAGACCACCAGGTATCTCACCGGGCGCTGGTCCTCCAGCCCCAGCTTCTCAAAGCTGTCTGTGCGCTCCACGGCATAGCCGTAAAGCTCGTTCATCCGCCGGGCGTAGTCCTTCCACCTCAGCCCGTGGTTGGCGCAGCCCCGGCAGGTGTGGAGCACCTCGTGGGCCAGCACTTGGCACACCGCCTGCTCCTCCGCGCCCAGCAGCTGGCTGGCCAGCTCGATATAAAACCGTCCGTTCTTCTGGATGCAGCAGCCGAACCGGGTCCTGGCCCGGCGGTTGATGCGCACCCTGGGGTCGATAGAGGGGGAGACGGGGATGCCCGCCTGCCTGGCCTGGGCGATGACCTTGGCCAGCAATGCGTCCAATGTCTTTTGATCCATCATTCATTCTCCTGTCCGATCTATGATGACAGGCGGGCGCCGCCTGGGACGGCGCCGCCGGAAACGCCGTTTTCACCCGTTTTCAGGGGGGAGACGGCGGTATTTGCTTTACATAAAATTGAGGATGATATCATTATACGGGATATCTCCCCATAAGACAAGGTGATAGGAGAGAAAATTTTTGCCATTCAGACATCCCGGGAGGGACCGGGCCTTCTGAGGACATCTCAACACCAGAAAATACCTATTCGTGCGCAGGACGGTCCATGGGCGCGGGGATCTTTGGTCATTTGGACGGGGCGTGTCCGTTGCGGCGGGCGTGAAATTCTGCTACAATAAAGCGCAGAACACCATGTCCCGGGCAGTGCCCGACGAGAAAGGGCCGGCCCGGAGGTCCAAAGGGGGAATCACATGAACGTCAGTTGGAAGCGCCGGATGGAGTACGGCGTGAAAAAGTATGTCACCGGTGTGGTCTTTTTCTTTTTGTGGCGGGCCTTCAAGGCGCTGTACCGCTGTGACAGCCGGGTGAAGGCCGAGCTGGACAGCTGGCCCGAGGGGCTGACCCTGCACATGCAGGCGGGGAAGGACGGGCCTCACCTGGCGGTGAAGCGGACGGCGGACGGCCCGGTGCGGGTCAAGTCCGGCTTTGAGACCGCCGAGGTGGACGTGCGCTTCAAGAGTCTGGACAGCGCCTTCAAGCTGGCCACCGGGCGGCTGGGGGTGGCCCAGGCCTATGCCCAGCACCGGTTCTATCTCTATGGGGACATCGCCGTCACCATGTCCTTTGTCCGCTGCGTGGACATCATCGAGGGGTATCTGTTCCCCCGTTTCATCACCCGCCACATCCTAAAGGGCGCTCCGGTCAAGGAGCTGTCCAGCCTGGCCGTCTACCGCAAGGTACTGTTCGGCGTCTGATCGGAGGTCATAACAATGCTGCAATACATCCCTGAATACTATGAATTTCAAAATTCCGCCAAGCTGCTCAGCGGCGAGCGGGCCCTGGAGCACATCCCCTATGAGCTGAGCGTGCGCCGCTGCAAGCGGCCCATGCTCCTCAGCGACCGGGTGCTGGAGAAGTTCGGCGCCGTGGCCACGGTGACCGACGCCATGTACCAGGGGGAGGTCACCCCCGCCGCCTGCTTCCTGGACATCCCGGCGGACTCCGCCGTGGAGGTGGTCAACGAGGCGGCCCGGCAGTTTCGGGCGGCAAACTGCGACTCCATCATCGCCGTGGGGGGCGGCTCGGTGCTGGACACGGCCAAGGGCGTGTCCATGCTGGTCACCCACGGAGCGGACGACCTGATGGAGCTCATGGGCTGTGAGTCCATGGACCAGGGCAGCCGGGTGCCCTTCGTGGCCATCCCCACCACCGCCGGCACCGGCAGCGAGGCCACCATGGTGGCCGTCATCAAAAACCCGGAGAAAAAGCTGAAGATGGAGTTCATCTCCCACTTCCTGCTGCCCGACGTGGCGGTGCTGGACCCCCGGATGACCGCCACCCTGCCCCCCAAGACCACCGCCTCCACCGGCATGGACGCCCTGTGCCACGCCATCGAGGGGTACACCTGTCTCCAGCGCAACCCGGCCAGCGACGGCTACGCGGTGTCCGCCATCGAGATCATCCGGGAGAACCTGGACACGGCGGTGACCAATGGGAAAGACCTCAGGGCCCGGCTGGCCATGGCCAACGCCGCCTACCTGGCCGGGGCGTCCTTCTCCAACTCCATGGTGGGCCTGGTCCACGCCATCGGCCACGCCCTGGGCGGCGTGTGCCACGTGCCCCACGGGGACGCCATGACCATCCTGCTGCCCTGGTGCATGGAGTTCAACATGGACACCATCGGCCACCTCTACGGCCGGCTGTACCTCCACCTGGGGGGCTATGAGAACTTCGTCAAGGCAAAGGTGGAGGATTACGGCCGCCTGTCCGTCCAGACGGTGCGGGACATGACCGCCCGCTACCACGAGTTCTGCAACCTGCCCATCACCCTGTCCCAGGCGGGGGTGAAGAAGGAGGACTTCGAGGCGGTGGCCCGCACCGCCCTCAACGACGGGGCCATGATCGTCAACCCCAAGCAGGTGACCTTTGACGACGTGATCGCCATCCTGAACGCAGCGTACTGAGGAGGGAGCGCCATGGATATCCAACAGATCGTACAGCGCCAGCACGACTACTTCGCCACCGGCGCCACCCTGGACGTCAAGGGGCGGCTGGCCGCCCTGGACCGGCTGCGCGCCGCCATCGAGAGATACGAGGGAGAGATCAACGCCGCCCTGAAGGCGGACCTGAACAAGTCCCCCTTTGAGACCTATATGTGCGAGGTGGGGCTGGTGCTCAACGAGCTCAGCTACATCCGCAAGCGGACCCGCCGCTGGGCCCGGGACAAGCGGGTGCCCACCCCGCTGTCCCAGTTCAAGTCGGTGAGCTTCCGCCACCCGGAGCCCTACGGCGTGGTGCTGGTCATGGCCCCCTGGAACTACCCCTTCATGCTGGCCATGGAGCCGGTGGTGGGTGCCATCGCCGCGGGCAACTGCGTGGTCATGAAGCCGTCGGCCTACTCCCCCGCCACCTCGGCGGTGATGGCCAAGCTGGTGGCGGAGACCTTCGACCCCCGGTTCTTCACCGTGGTGGAGGGGGGCCGGGCGGAGAACCAGGCCCTGCTGGACCAGAAGTTCGACTATATCTTCTTCACCGGGGGCACCACCGTGGCCCGGGAGGTGATGGCCAAGGCGGCCAGGCACCTCACCCCCGTCAGCCTGGAGCTGGGGGGCAAGAGCCCGTGCATCGTGGACGAGACGGCCAACATCAAGGTGGCGGCCAAGCGGCTGGCCTTCGGCAAGTTCCTCAATGCTGGGCAGACCTGCGTGGCCCCGGACTACCTCTTCGTCCACGAGAGCGTCCGGGATGAGCTGGTGGCGGAGCTGGAGAAGAACGTCCGGGCGTTCTTCGGGGAGGACCCCCTGGCCTGCCCGGACTATGTGAAGATCATCAACGACAAGCACTATCAGCGCATCCAGGGGCTGATCGCCGGGGAGCACGCCGTGTTCGGCGGTCAGGTCCGGGACGGGCGGATCGCCCCCACCCTGCTGGACGGCATCACCGGGGACAGCCCCATCATGCAGGAGGAGATCTTCGGCCCGGTGCTGCCCATGATGACCTACGAGGACCTCGATCAGGTCATCGCCTTTGTCACCAGCCGGCCCAAGCCCCTGGCCCTGTACCTGTTCACCACCGACCACGACACGGAGCGGACGGTGCTGGAGCGGGTGTCCTTCGGCGGCGGCTGCGTCAACGACACCATCATCCACCTGGCCACCCCCTATATGCCCTTCGGCGGGGTGGGGGACAGCGGCATGGGGGGATATCACGGCAAGTACAGCTTCGACACCTTCACCCACTACAAGAGCGTGCTGAAAAAGGCCAACTGGCCGGACCTGCCCATGCGGTACCAGCCCTATACCGACGGCAACTTCAAGCTGCTGCGGATGTTCTTGAAGTGATCCCTCATACACCTGTCAAACGAGCCCCTGGCACCGGGGATGGGAACACCCCCGGTGCCAGGGGCCCTTTGCATCCCGACCGGACTGTTTTTCCCAGGGGAAAAGCCGTTGTGCTTTCCCATAGAGCGTGGTATAATAAAATGCTTACCGCCCAGCTTGCCGCGGTCCGGGCATCCGGAATGGCAAATGGGCAGAGGACAGTTGACTTGGAACGAATGTTCTAATATAATGGACAGGACAGCGGAAGAGGCAGGAGGGGACGACATGCCGAAGTTCAAAGTGGTCTCGGAATACACGCCGTCCGGCGATCAGCCGGAGGCCATCGCGGAGCTGGCCGCAGGCATCAGGGCCGGGCTGGACGAGCAGACCCTGCTGGGGGTCACCGGGTCGGGCAAGACCTTCACCATGGCCAAGGTCATCGAGGCGGTGCAGCGGCCCACCCTGGTGCTGGCCCACAACAAGACCCTGGCCGCACAGCTGTGCTCGGAGTTCAAGGAGTTTTTCCCGGAAAACGCGGTGGAGTATTTCGTGTCCTACTACGACTACTACCAGCCCGAGGCCTATATCCCCCACACGGACACCTTCATCGAGAAGGATTCCTCCGTCAATGACGAGATCGACCGGCTGCGCCTGTCCGCCACCGCCGCCCTGTTCGAGCGGCGGGACGTGATCGTAGTGTCCTCCGTGTCCTGCATCTACGGCCTGGGGGAGCCGGAGGATTTTGAGAAGATGATGATCTCCCTGCGGGAGGGCATGACCATGGAGCGGGACGAGCTGCTCCGCCGGCTCATCGAGATCCGCTATGAGCGCAACGACATCGCCTTCGAGCGGAATATGTTCCGGGTCCGGGGGGACACGGTGGAGATCTGGCCCGCCTACTGGAAGGACACGGCCATCCGGGTGGAGTTTTTCGGGGACGAGA
>JAHZFC010000044.1 GCA_019421525.1 Clostridiales bacterium | reverse complement strand
GGGCGAAGTCGTACATGGGGTAGATGCACCACTTGTCCCCCTGGCGGTGGTGGTGGGCGAAGTTGATGCGGTAGATCACCGGGTCGCGCATGTTGAAGTTGCCGCTGGCCAGGTCGATTTTGGCCCGGAGGGTCATGGAGCCCTCGGGGAACTCTCCGGCCCGCATCCGGCGGAACAGGTCCAGGGACTCCTCCATGGGCCGGTCCCGGTAAGGGGAGACGGCGGGCACGCCGATGGTGCCCCGGCTCTGCTTGAACTCCTCCGGGGAGAGCTGGCATACATAGGCCAGCCCCTTCTGGATGAGCTCCTCGGCGTACTCATACATCTTGTCAAAGTAGTCGGAGGCGTAGTAGAACCGGTCCCCCCAGTCGAAGCCCAGCCAGTGGATGTCCTCCTGGATGGCGTCCACGTACTCGGTGTCCTCCTTGGTGGGATTGGTGTCGTCCATGCGCAGGTTGCACAGGCCGCCATACTTCTCCGCCGTGCCGAAGTCGATGGTCAGGGCCTTGCAGTGGCCGATGTGGAGGTAGCCGTTGGGCTCGGGCGGGAAACGGGTGTGGACAGTCATGCCTTGGTACTGTCCGCCCTGAGCGATGTCCTCGTCGATAAAGTCGTGGATAAAGTTTTGGCTCATGGATACGTTCAGCTCGTCTGCCATGTCTGTCACTCCTCAATAAAATAGAAATTCAAGTTTGTCGAGCAAACTCGCAGAGCTCGCGTCGTCAGACGCGAAAAATTGAAATTCGTTTTCGGCCGCGACATGTGCGTGGACGAAAACACTTCTCGGCCCATGAACGTGCGAGCACAGCGAGTGCGACGAAATGGGCCGCCATTCGCCGGGGATGGGGCTTTGTCCCCGGCGAGCGACTGCCAAAACTTATGGTTTTGGCAGTCGCGGTTTGGGCCCCGGCCTGTGTCTGATCGGGGCCCAACTATTATATCGGCATCAGGGGGGAAAAGCAACTAGAAATCAAAGTGTTTTTCCAAAAATACGGTGACGGTGCCCCAGTAGAGTTCCGGATCGGTCTCCGCCGACTGGGCATGGGCCGCCCCGGGGACGGACAGCAGCTCCTTTTCCTGGCTGGCGCAGGCGTCGTACACCGGCTGGAGCATGGAGTAGGGCACGAAGTCGTCCTCCTCCCCGTGGATGAACAGCATGGGCAGGGTGGCCTTTTTCAGCTGCTCCACGCTGGAGGCCTCCTCAAAGCTGTACCCGGCCCGGATCTGGCATACCAGGGAGGCGGCGTTGAGCAGGGGGAAGGAGGGCAGGCCGAACAGCTCCTGGAGCTGGAGCTGGAACTCGTCCCACACTGAGGTGTAGCCGCAGTCCTCGATGATGCACTTGACGTTGTCGGGAAGCTCCTCCCCGGACACCATCATCACCGTGGCGCCCCCCATGGATACGCCGAACAGGAGGATCTGGGCCTGGGAATCCTGGTCCACCAGGGTGTTTGCCCAGTCGATGATATCATGGCGCTCGTGCCAGCCCATGCCCACGTAGTCCCCCTGACTCTGCTCGTGGCCCCGGGCGGCGGGGGCGAGGATGGAGAAGCCCATGTCGTAGAACCGGGCGGCGTAGGCGGCCATGCCGCTGGGCTGGCTGCCATATCCGTGGCATACCACAGCGTACAGGTGGGTATCCTGGTCCTGGGGGATGTAGCAGCCGTGGAGGGTGAGGCCGTCGTAGCTGGTCAGCCAGCGGTCCTCATAGCTGGCGTCGAACCACTGCTGTTCGGCGGAGGGTTCCTCCGGCTGGCCGTCGTCGGCGGGGTTGAGCAGGGTGCCCTGGGCGGTGGGGTCCAGGGCGTAGGTGAACAGGTAGTTGCCTGCGAAGGCCATGACGGCCAGTGCCAGCACCACTACCACGGCCAGGACGATGGCAAGGATCTTCCATTTCTTTTTGGGTCTTGCGGATGTATTCATAGGGGTCCTCCTTTGCTGAGACAGGTTTGCCGTGCAAATACTTTGAAGTTCAAAGTACAGCGGTAATACAATATAAATGCTCGTCCCGGCTTTGTCAAGAAAAAAACTGGGGAAAATGAAAATTCCCTCTTGCAAAATCAGAAAAACAGTATATAATAATATTATAATAATCTGCGCTGGCTGAAGCCCATTGGCTTTGCTCCGGCGCGAGGGGCATGGGCTGTTCCAGCCATGGCCCTTATTGCAAACGGAAAGGAGGGCCGGTATGGAGGAATGGGAGGCGCTGTATCAGCGCCAGGCGGAGGTGCTCAAGGCACTGGCCCATCCGGTGCGGCTGCGCATCGTCCGGGGGCTGCTGGAGTGCGGCTGCCGGAACGTGAGCTGCATGGAGCGGGCCACGGGGCAGTCCCAGTCGGCCATCTCCCAGCATCTCAACCGTCTCAAGCACGCGGGGGTGCTGGAGTGTACCCGGTCGGGCAACGAGGTATACTACCAGGTGGCCGACCCACGGGTGGAGGGCATCATCCGGGCCCTGTTCGCAGGAGAGGAGAGCGACTGCTGTGAGCTATGACATTTTGGTGGTAGGGGGCGGCCCGGCGGGGCTGACGGCCGCCATCCAGGCCCGGGTGCGGGACAAGACCGTGCTGGTGGTCACCAATGAGCCCACCGCCAGCCCCCTGTGCAGGGCGCCCGCCATGGACAACTACCCCGGCGTTCCCCATGTATCGGGGCTGGCCCTGGTGGAGACGATGGTAGGGCAGGCCAGGGACCTGGGCGCCCAGTTCCGCTTGGGCCGGGCCCTGTCCCTGATGCCCATGGGGGACAGCTGCCTGGTGTCCATCGGCTCCGATGTGGAGCAGGCCGGGGCGGTGGTGCTGGCCATGGGCGTGGCCCGGGCCGACCCCCTGCAGGGTGAGCTGGAGTACCTGGGCCGTGGGGTGAGCTACTGCGCCACCTGCGACGGGATGTTCTACCGGGGCAGGCCCATCGTGGTGGCGGGCAGCGCCCCGGACCTCAAGGAGGAGACTGAGTACCTCCGGGGCATCGGCTGCCTGGTGACCGAGGCCCGCTTGCCCGGCATGACCATCCTGGGGGACGGCGGCAGGGTGACCGGCGTGCGCACCGCAAAAGGAGAGGAGATACCCTGTGAAGGGGTGTTCCTCCTGCGGGACACCCTGGCCCCCGCCCAGCTGGCCCCCGGCCTGGAGCTGGAGGGAAAGCACATCAGGGTGGACCGGCACATGGCCACCAACCTGCCCGGCGTGTTCGCCGCCGGGGACTGCACCGGGGAGCCGCTGCAGCTGGCAAAGGCGGTGGGGGAGGGCCAGATGGCCGCCCACAGCGCCATACGATATCTGGATAGCAATAAAAAATAAGGAAAGGAAGTATCATCATGGCAGTGATCCATTTCAACAAGGAAGGTTTTGACAAGGCGGTGGCCCAGGGCGCGCCCATGCTGGTGGACTTCTGGGCGGGCTGGTGCGGCCCGTGCAAGATGCTGGCCCCCACTATCGACAAGCTGGCGGAGAAGTACGACGGCAAAGTGGTGGTGGGCAAGGTGGACGTGGACGAGGAGCAGGAGCTGGCCCGGCAGTTCGGCGTCATGAGCATCCCCACGGTGGTGCTCTTCAAGGACGGCAAGGAGGTCCAGCGCACTGTGGGCGTGCAGCCCCAGGCCGCCTTCGAGCAGCTGGTGGAAAGCATTTTGTGACTGTCGAAAGACCTCGTAGAGTTCGCGCCCGCAGGCGCGAAAAATTGTGATCCGTTTTCGGCCGCGACATGTGCGTGGCCGAAAACTCTTCTCGGCCCGCAAACGTGCGAGATGTTCGCTCCTAGTGAACATCGAGTGCGCTGCCGCGGGCCGCAGCCTATCCGTCGGAAAGGGCATAGCCCTTTTCGACGGCCAAAGGCCCCGGCGGGACCATCCCGCCGGGGCCTTTGGCTGTTGTGTGAAGCAGGCGTGAACAAATTGAAAACAAACCATGGCATCCATTGACAGGGGCAGGATGGAAGGCTAATATATGTGAAGCATATATAATGTGGAGGTGATATCGTGCTGGAGCGGAGCTTGGCCGTGCTGACTGTTTTTCAGCGGCTCAAGGGGAGGATGGCCCGTTTGATCGACCCGGTGGTCCAAAGCCAGGGGCTCACCCCCCTCCAGGCCATGGTGCTGCTGCTGGTGGCCCAGGGAGATCTGACGGTGGGGGCGCTGAGTGAAAACACGAACATGGGGCAGGCCAACGCCTCCACCCTGTGCAAGAAGCTGGAGCGGGGCGGCTACCTCATCCGGACGAGGAGCGAGAAGGACGAGCGGATCGTCAACCTGTCCCTCACCGATAAGGGGCGACAGGCGCTGGAGAGGGTGGAGGAGCGCATATCCCAGTACTATGGATCGCTGGAGCGCCTGCCCGCCTGGGTCGGAGAGGATATCCGCCGGGGCATCGAAGCGGCGGACTACGCCATGGACTACCTGCAAAACCAGACCGTCAAAGGAGAACAAGACCAATGCTGAAGCTATCCCAGATCCGAAAAAGCTATACCGTGGGAGACAACACGGTGGAGGCCCTGCGGGGGATCGACCTGGAGTTCCGGGAAAATGAGTTCGTGTCCATCCTGGGTCCCTCCGGCTGCGGCAAGACCACCACGCTGAACATCATCGGCGGGCTGGACCGCTACACCAGCGGCGACCTGATCATCAACGGCCGCTCCACCAGGGAGTATACCGACAGCGACTGGGACACCTACCGCAACCACTCCGTGGGCTTCGTGTTCCAGAGCTATAACCTCATCCCCCACCAGACGGTGCTGGCCAACGTGGAGCTGGCCCTGACATTGTCCGGCGTGTCAAAGGCCGAGCGGCACCGCCGGGCCAAGGAGGCCCTGGAGAAGGTGGGCCTGGCCGACCAGATGAACAAGAAGCCAAACCAGATGTCCGGCGGGCAGATGCAGCGGGTGGCCATCGCCCGGGCCCTGATCAACGACCCGGACATCCTCCTGGCCGACGAGCCCACCGGCGCCCTGGACAGCGAGACCTCCGTGCAGGTCATGGAGCTTTTGAAGGAGGTGGCCCGGGACCGGCTGGTCATCATGGTCACCCACAACCCGGAGCTGGCCGAGACCTACTCCACCCGGATCATCCGCCTCAAGGACGGGCGGGTGGTGGACGACTCTGACCCCTACCACGCGGAGGACAGCGCCCCTGTGGCCACCGGCAAGGCGGCCCGGGCGGGGAAAAAGACCTCCATGTCCTTCCTCACCGCCCTGTCGTTGTCTTTGAACAACCTGATGACCAAGAAGGGGCGCACCATCCTCACCGCCTTTGCCGGGTCCATCGGCATCATCGGCATCGCCCTGATCCTGTCCCTGTCATCGGGCATCAACGACTATATCGGCCAGGTCCAGGAGGAGACGCTGACCAGCTATCCCATCACCATCCAGGCCGAGAGCGTGGACATGAGCACCATGCTCACCTCCCTGATGGGGGCCCAGCACGACGGACAGGACCATGACCTGGACCAGGTGTACACCTCCACGGTGATGTACGACCTGATGGACTCCATGCTCAACGCCGAGACGGTGACCAACAACCTCAAGGACTTTAAGGTCTGGCTGGATGAGGGGGGCGGCGGCATCACCGACCTGGCCACCGTCCGGTACGGCTATGACTTCCAGATGGACATCTACAACGAGGATGAGAACGGCACCATCGTGAAGAGCGACGTCATGAGCCTCATGCAGGAGGCCATGTCCACCCTGTACGGCGGGGACTACTCCTCCTACTTCGACTCCATGGGCTCCATGTACGAGAGCATGGAGGTGTGGGATGAGCTGCTGCCCGGCGAGGACGGGTCCCTCATCGACCAGCAGGAGATGGAGGGCTACGACCTGCTCTACGGAAAGTGGCCGGAGAGCTACGACGAGGTCATCCTCTTCGTGGACGAGAACAACGAGGTGTCCGACCTGATGCTGTACGCCCTGGGGCTGATGAGCCACGACGAGATGACCGAGACCCTCACCGCTCTGCAGAACGGGGAGAGCGTGGAGGAGCAGGCCCGCACCTGGAGCTATGAGGAGCTGTGCCAGACCACCTTCAAGCTCATCCTGCCCGCCGAGCGCTACCAGTACGACGAGAGCACCGGCATCTACGCCGACCTGTCCGCCACCCAGGCGGGGCTGGAGCTGCTGTACAACAGCAGCGACGTGGGCACTGAGCTGAAGGTGGTGGGCATTGCCCGGCCCAACGGGGAGTCCGCCGCAGGCGGCACCATGCTGTCCGGCTCCATCGGCTACACCAGCGCCCTGACCGACTACGCCATCGAGACCACCGCCCAGTCGGACATCGTGCGGGAGCAGCTGGCCGACCCCGAAACGGACGTGTTCAACGGCCTGCCCTTCGCCACCGGCGAGGAGACCGAGCCCGCCGACAGCGAGAAGGTGGCCGCCATCACCGGATACCTCCAGGACCTGGACACCGCGGAGAAGGCGGCGGCCTACACCGACGCCATGAGCCAGCCCAGCCAGGACTATGTGGACCAGGTGGTGGCGCAGCAGATGGCCGGCCTGACCCGTGAGGACATCGAGGCCATGATCGCCCAGCAGTATGCCGGCCAGATGGGGGTGGACGCGGATACCATCACCGCCTATATCGCCGACATGAGCGACGAGGAGCTCTTTGCCCAGGTGGAGGAGGCCGCCGCCGAGCAGGTGCGGGAGCAGTACGCCCAGACCGTGTCCGCCCAGATGGCGGCCATGAGCAGCGAGCAGCTCGCCGCCCTGCTGGACGCCGCCCTGGAGCAGGGGCCGGTGGAGGACGGCGCCGCCGGCGGCCTGACGAGCGCCCAGTTCGTCTACCTCTACGACAACGATATGCCCCCCACGGTGTCCGACTCCTCCTATGAGGATAACCTGGATACGCTCAGCTATGTGGACCTGGACAGCCCGGACACCATCAGCATCTACGCCTCCACCTTCGCGGACAAGGACGCCGTGGCCGACCTGATCGCGGAGTATAACGCCGGGGCGGACGAGGAGGACCAGATCACCTATACCGACTACGTGGCCCTGCTCATGAGCTCCATCACCGACATCATCAGCGGCATCAGCTATGTGCTGATCGCCTTCGTGTCCATCTCCCTGGTCGTGTCCTCCATCATGATCGGGATCATCACCTATATCTCCGTGCTGGAGCGCACCAAGGAGATCGGCATCCTCCGGGCCGTGGGCGCATCCAAGCGGGACATCTCCCGGGTGTTCAACGCCGAGACCCTGATCGTGGGCCTGGGGGCGGGGCTGCTGGGCATCCTGGTGACAGTGCTGCTCACGATCCCCATCAACGCCCTGCTCCTGCACCTGACGGGGATCGAGGGGCTGCGGGCGGCCCTGCCGGTGGTGGGTGCAGTCATCCTGGTGGCCATCAGCGCCGGGCTCACCATCGTGGCCGGCCTGATCCCCTCCCGTGTGGCCGCCCGGAAGGACCCGGTGGACGCCCCGCGGAGCGAATAGCGCCGAGCCGTCGCGAACAGCGCGGATGGACCGCAGTGAGGGCGAGCGCAGGGGCGCGGGAGCGGCCCGCAGACCAGCCCGATACGGAGGGAAGCCGCGCGTCGTGAGCAGGCGAGGCGTGAATGGCGAGTGACGTCCTCTCCCGCTGGCGCGGAAAACTCCGTTCGCTCCCTTGCTCGTCCTCTCCCCGCCGGACCCGCTTTGCTGGGCTCCGGCGGGGGCCCCGGATGAGCCGTCGTGCTCCTCCGGGATACGAAAACTGCCGCCCAAAAGGGCGGCAGTTTTTTTGGCCCGGGAACGGTCCGGGCGTCTGACGGTCACGCCAGGGACAGGACGAATTGCAGGGCGCTGCGGGGGGTGCGGGAGGCGTGCAGCCGCTCCCAGGCCAGGGCCTGGCGGTGGAGCTCCTCCGCCTCCATGGACACCCCGGCCTGGGCGGCCAGCATGTCCACCAGCTCCAGATACTCGTCCTTGTTGGGGCCCTGGAACAGGATGCGCAGGCCGAAGCGGTCGGCCAGGGAGGTCTTTTCCCGGATGGTCTCACTGCGGTCCATCTCGTCCCCCGCCCGCTCCGAGATGGTCTGGCGGACCAGGTGGCGGCGGTTGGAGGTGGCGTAGATGGCCACGTTGTCCGGCCGGCGCTCCAGCCCGCCCTCCAGGATGGTCTTGAGCACGGAGTAGGTGGCGTCGTCCCGGTCGAAGGCCAGGTCGTCGATGAACACGATGAACTTCTGCCTGCGGCCCCGGAGGGAGCGGATCAGGGCGGGCAGGCCGGACAGGTTCTCCTTGTCCGCCTCGATGAGCCGCAGCTCCCCGGTGCCCGGGAGGGTGAGCAGATGCTTGACGGTGGCGGATTTCCCCGTGCCGCTCTCTCCGTAGAGCAGCACGTTGTTCACCCGGTGGCCGGCCAGCAGGGCCTGGGTGTTGCGCCACACCTCCCGCCGCTGCTCCTCATAGCCCAGCAGGGCCTCCTGACTGGGGCAGTCGGGGTCGGCCACGGGGATGAGGGCGCCATCTTCCCACACGAAGGCCCGGTACCGGGCAAAGATGCCCGCGCCCTCCTTTTGGTAGCGCTCGGTGAGCCCCTCAAAGGAGAAGGGCACGCCGCCCGCCCAGGTGGGCAGGCCCTCGGTGAGCCACTTCTCCTCCGCCCCCAGGCAGTCCCCCAGGGCGTCCAGCCACAGCTGGCCGTCCATGCCGGCCAGCAGGGAGAAGGCGGTCAGGTCCCGCTGGGCGGCCCCGGCCAGTACGGCGTCCTCCCCGCCTGCCTCGGCCAGCCGGGGGTAGGGGCCCTCGTCCCAGCGCAGCGCGTCGGCCAGATAGTCCCCCAGGCTGGAAAAGCCCGCCTGCCGGAGGGCATAGAACAGATCGGTATAGGCCCCCAAGGCCTCCTCTCCCCGGTGCAGGGACAGGGCGGAGAGCAGGCGGAGGAGGGTATCCATCACAGGGGCGCGCAGCACGTCCTTATAGGCGGACACCGACAGAAGTGCGGCGCGCAGAGCGGCGGTATCCATAGCGATCGACTCCTTTTTTATAAAACTGTGGTGCCGTTGATGGTCAGCTTGAAGTCCAGGCCGAAATACTCCGCAGCCTTGCGGCACAGGAGCATCCGGTCCAGAAAGATCTCGAAGTAGTCCATCACCGCGCAGATGCTGGTGTCGATGGTCAGATCCAGGGTGATGGTCCTGGCCGCGATGTCCAGCACCACATCGGAGCGCTCCACGGCGTAGTTCACCCGGTCGTGGATGTCGAAGCGGATGGTGTCCCGGTTGCGCACCCGGCTGCGGCGCACATCGGTCTTATCGGCCAGGATGAGGGCGGCGGCCACGGCGTTCACCGGGTAGGCGGTGTGCTCGTCGTGGTTGCCGATGGCGGTGACCACCAATGCCACGTCCTCCGGGGCCATGCCCATCTTGTCCAGGATGCGGAAGGCCATGACCGCCCCGCTCTGGGCGTGGTCCACCCGGTTGACCACGTTGCCGATGTCGTGCATATACCCGGCGATCCGGGCCAGCTCCACCTGCCGCTGGTCGTAGCCCAGCTGCTCCAGGATGGAGGAGGCCAGCTGGGCGCACTTGGTCACGTGGGCGAAGGAGTGCTCGGTGTACCCCAGGGCCAGCAGGGACGCGTCCGCCTGGGTGATATAGGTGCGGATCTCGGGGCTGTTCTTGACGGTGTTGAAATCGGGCTTCATGAAAGACCTCCTTTCAGGTCATGGGGCGCGGGGCAGAACGGGCTCTGCCCGCTGACCCTTATCATAGCCCATCGGCCGACGGTTTTCAACCATCACCTTGTGGGATATGGGGCGCAGCGGGGTTTTTCGGAAAAAAGGTTGTGTTTCCCCGCCGGGCTGGTGTATAGTAATAGAGTTATGGTCCCTGGGGCTGCCGCCCCTCCGGGCCGCGTATCCTGAACACAGAACAAGATCTGGGAGGTCCTTGCCATGCTGGAGCGGATGCTGCGCGCCTTTGTCCCAAACTACACACAGACCGGAGACCCCGCCGTGCGGGAGCGGTACGGGGTGCTGGCCGGGGCGGTGGGCATCGTGCTCAACCTGCTGCTGTTCGCCGGGAAGCTGGTGGCGGGCCTGGTCACCGGGGCCATCTCGGTCACGGCCGACGCCTTCAACAACCTGTCGGACGCCGCCTCGTCGGTGGTCACCCTGGTGGGCTTCCGGCTGGCCGGGCAGAAGGCGGACGCCCACCACCCCTTCGGCCACGGGCGGATGGAGTACCTGGCCGGGCTGATCGTGTCCCTGCTGATCCTGCTGGTGGGGGTGGAGCTGGGCAAGAGCTCCATCGAGAAGATCATCCGCCCGGAGCAGACAGAGCTGACCGCCCTCACCGCGGTCATCCTGGCCTGCGCCGTGGCGGTGAAGCTGTGGATGGGGTGGTTCAACGGGGCGCTGGGCAAGCGCATCCGGTCCGACGCCCTGGCGGCCACCGCCGCCGACTCCCGCTCCGACGCGCTGGCCACCTCTGTGGTGCTGGCCGGTCTGGTCATCACCCACTTCACCAGTCTGCAGCTGGACGGCTGGCTGGGCCTTCTGGTGGCGGTGTTCATTTTGAAGGCGGGCTTCGGCGCGGCCAAGGACACCCTGGACCCCTTGCTGGGCCGCGCGCCGGAGCCCGACATGGTCAAGGCCATCGAGGATGTGATCTTGAGCCACCGGCAGGTGGTGGGCATCCACGACCTGGTGATCCACGACTACGGCCCCGGCCGGCGGATGATGAGCGTCCACGCGGAGGTGGCCGCCGACGCGGATATCCTGGAGGTCCACGATGTGATCGACCACATCGAGCGGGAGCTGGCGCGGAAATTCAACATCGAGGCGGTGATCCACATGGATCCCATCCAGATCGGCAACCCCACGGTGGACCGCCTGCGGGAGCTCACCGCCAGACTGGCCGCGGAGATCGACCCATCCATCACCATCCACGACTTCCGCATCACCGCCGGGCCGCTGCATACCAATCTGACCTTCGATGTGGTGGTGCCCTATGACGTGGAGCTGTCCGACGAACAGGTCACGCAGCAGCTCCAGGAAAAGCTCCGGCAGCAGGATGAGACCTACACCGCCGTCATCCAGGTGGACCACAGCTATGTGCTCTGAGGCAGGGGAGGGGCCGGGCCGGAAAAGGATGCGGAAAGGCTCCCGGAATTTACAGTTTATCTATACAAATCCGCATGAACGCGGTATAATCGATACCATCAGAATGTTTGTACCTCACATCACGATAAAGGGGTGTCGCATATGCCGATCAAGGTTTTGATCGTGGAAGATGACAAGAATATCGCTGACCTGCTGCGCATCTATCTGGAGAAGGAGCAGATGGAGTGCGAGATCGCCGGGGACGGCCTGGTGGGGGTGGAGAAGTTCCGCCAGTTCCAGCCCGACCTGGTGCTGCTGGACATCATGCTGCCCGGGATGGACGGCTGGGGCGTGTGCAAAAAGATCCGGGAGACCTCCAAGACGCCAGTGATCATGCTCACCGCCAAGGGGGAGCTGGAGGACAAGGTGTCCGGCCTGGAGATGGGGGCGGACGACTACATCACCAAGCCCTTCGAGATGAAGGAGGTGCTGGCCCGCATCCACGCCGTGCTGCGCCGGACCGGGGAGGAGGGACAGCCGGCGGAGCGTAAGCTGACCTTCGACAAGCTGGTGGTGAACCTGGACTCCTACGAGCTGATCGTGGACGGCAAGCGGGTGGATACGCCCCCCAAAGAGCTGGAGCTGCTCTACCACCTGGCCTCCGCCCCCAACCGGGTGTTCACCCGCAACCAGCTGCTGGACGAGGTGTGGGGCTTCGACTACTTCGGTGACAGCCGGACGGTGGACGTACATATCAAACGCCTGCGGGAGAAGCTGGAGGGCGTGTCCGACCAGTGGTCCCTCAAGACCGTGTGGGGCGTGGGCTATAAATTCGAGGTGGTCGATCAATGAGCCTGGGCCTGCTGCGTCCTGAGGGGGAGGTGGCGGCATGAAGAGCATGTACGGCCGGCAGTTTGCCACCATGACGGTGATGGTGCTGCTGTCCTTCCTGATGCTGGGGGCGTCCTTCGCCACCCTGAGCTATCAATACACCATCCAGGAGAAGCGGGACTCCATGAGCCGCAGCGCCCACATCATCGCCTCCTATACCTCGAGCTACATCAACGCCAACGGGGAGTACGCCTGGCAGGAGCCGGACTTTCAGGCCCAGCTGAACGTGCTGGCCCTGGCCACCGACACCCACGTCATGGTCAGCACCGCCCAGGGCGTGGTGGTCTATGCCACCGATGGGGTCAATGAGCTGCTGGAGCTGGAGAGCCGCTCGGTGCCGGAGCAGATCGTGACCGCAGTGGTGGACGGCTCCTTCGCCGGGGCGACCACCCTGGGGGGGATGTATGAAAGGCCCCGCTATCTGGTGGGCCTTCCCATCACCACGGGCAGCTTTCTCCAGGGGCTGGTGCTGGTGTCCTGCGAGGCGTCGGAGATCAGCGGCATGTGGCAGGACCTGTCCGCCATCTTCCTGGTCACCGCCGGGGCGGTCATCCTGATCGCCGCCATCATCAGCTCGGTGACCAGCCTGCACCAGTCCCAGCCCATCAAGGAGATCGCCGCGGCCACCCGTCAATTCGGCCACGGGGAGCTGGACGTGCGGGTCAATGTGGGCAAGCGGAAGGACGAGGTGGGAGAGCTGGCGGAGGCGTTCAACGCCATGGCCGACTCCCTGGCCAAGAGCGAGCAGCGCCGCAGCGAGTTCGTGGCCAATGTCTCCCATGAGCTCAAGACCCCCATGACCACCATCGCCGGCTTTGCCGATGGCATCCTGGACGGAACGATCCCCCCGGAGAAGGAAAAAGAGTACCTCAAGATCATCTCCTCGGAGACCCGGCGGCTGTCCCGGCTGGTGCGCTCCATGCTGGACCTGTCCCGGCTCCAGTCCGACGAGCGGCTGGCCCAGCAGCAGTTCGACATCAGCGAGACATTGGTGCGCACCTTGGTGAGCCTGGAGAGCAAGGTCAATGCCAAAGCCCTGGAGGTGGACACTCAGCTGCCCGATGAGCCCATCCAGGTCTGGGGCGACCAGGACGCCATCACCCAGGTGTGCTACAACCTGCTGGACAATGCCATCAAGTTCTCCCGGCAGGGGGGGACCCTGGGCATCTCGGTGACCACCAAGGGGGCCAAGGCCTATGTGGCCATCAGCAACGAGGGGGAGACCATCCCGCCCGACGAGGTCTCCCTGATCTTCGACCGCTTCCACAAGACCGACCACTCCCGCAGCGTGGACCGGGACGGGGTGGGCCTGGGGCTGTATATCGTCAAGACCATCCTGAACAGCCACAAGGAGAATATCACCTGCACCAGCGAGGAGGGCAAGACGACCTTTACCTTTACCCTCACCAGAGCGTGAGACGGCGGGAACTCCCGCCGGTGATGTTCTCCGGGCCCCGCCCGCTGGGCGGGGCGGCGCTTGCGCCGTACAAGTGTTTTGCGCAGCAAAACCTTGGAGCCGGCGGGATCGACTCCCGACGGCTCAGAAGAAAATGGGCCCCAGGGGCCGATTTCGGCGCCTGGGCGAACATCACCTGCACCAGCGAGGAGGGCAAGACGACCTTTACCTTTACCCTCACCAGAGCGTGAGCTGGCAAGGGCGGCAGCCCTTGACCCATTTCAAGGACTGCGTCCTTGAGGGCATGGCTCCCCCCTGGCGGGGGAGCTGTCACGCGAAGCGTGCCTGAGGGGGGATTAAAGGCTGTCGCCTTTGGGAACGTATTTTCTCCGACCCCATTTCTTTTGTCTTGGTCGCCGCCCATGCCTTCTCCTTTGGGAGAAGGTGGCCCGGCGTCAGCCGGGGCGGATGAGGCGCAAGGTTTCGCCTTGCGGCGACCTACTTTCTGTGCGCACAGAAAGTAGGCAAAG
>JAHZFC010000043.1 GCA_019421525.1 Clostridiales bacterium | reverse complement strand
CGATACCGCCGCCCCTCTTCTCCAGCCCCATCACAAAGTACCGGATGTCGTCCATGGCGTGGTCGTGTGCCCCACCCGGCTGAGCCGGGCGGGGACCCCGTATTTCAAATGCTCGGGCGAAATGAATTCGCCCTGCGCCATTCTCCGCTTCGCTCCGAATGTACGGCGCATTCGCGCCGCCCCGCGCTGCGGGGCCCCAGAACACGCCCACGCTAAAATCTTTTTCGTTCCACCGAAGCCGCGGCGATACCGCCGCCCCTCTTCTCCAGCCCCATCACAAAGTACCGGATGTCGTCCATCGCATGGTCGTGTTCTTTGCGGACCTTGTCCTGGGCGGATCCGTCCTCCCAGCAGTAGAGGGCGAACTCCCTGGCCGCCGCCTGGCAGGTGCGGCACACCACCACCCGCCCCTCCTTCAGGGCCTGGGCAGTTGCCCGGATGCCCTCCAGCACCCGGTTGTCCGCCTTCTTCACCCGCCAGCCCGCCCGGCGGAGGGCCTCGATAAAGCTGGCCGCCGACGGGTCCACCAGCACCCGCTCGATGTCCCGCCCTCCAGCCAGCCGCTCCAGGGCCTGGGCATACTCTCCGTCGGTGAGCTGTCTCCCCTCTGTCCTGGCGTCGTAGTAGTATTCCTTGACCCGGTACCACGCTCCGTCCTTCTCTCCCCACAGTCCGAAGGACGCGGGGTTCCTGGTGCCGTAGTCGCAGGAGATGCGCCACCGGGCAAAGGGCCCCTCCGGCACCGGGGGCAGCTCCGCCGGGTCGATGAAGTCGTACACCAGCCCCTCGGCAGCCACCCACTGCCCCAGCACATACCTCCGGTAGAAGGTCCCCTGGAACATCCTCTGGTACCGCTGGCGCACCCTCGGGCTCAGCGCCGGGTTGTCCTCCATGGTGAAGTGGAGGTACAGCGCCCTCTTCTCCTCCGCCTGCAAGATCCACTCCCGGTAGAACCAGTGCTCCGGCCCGGCGGGGTTACAGGAGAACCACAGCTTGCTCCCCGCCACCGAGCACCGGGCGCAGGCCTGCTCCACAAAGGACCGGGGCATCAGCGCCGCCTCGTCCAGCAATGCCCCCGCCAGGGTCACCCCCTGGATGAGGCTGGCACTGGCCTCGTTTCGCCCGCCAAAGAGGTAGAAGCGGTTCTCCCGTCCGCCGCAGCGCACCACCAGCTCCCCCCGGCTCACCCGCTCCTCCACCCGGAATCCCAACTGGGAGAGCGCTGCCCGCACCGGAGCCAGGACGTTGCGCCGCACCCCTTCCCTGGTCGGGGCGCACAGCCCGAACCGCCTGCCATGGAACCGGGCCATGGCCCAGAGAAAAAAAGACAGCGTCATGGCGTAGGTCTTGCCAGAGCGCACCGCCCCGTCGCAGATCACCGCGTCGTATCCCCCGTCCCTCCACCACCGCAGCACCTGCCGCTGCTTGGGGGAGAACCGGCCCCTCACGCCTCATCGCCCTCCGGGCCACCCAGGTCCTCCAAAAATTCCTCCAGCGCCCCGTCCTCCTGTTCCAGCAGCTCCCGCAGCATGGCCAGCACCTTCACCCGGTCCACGAATTTGACTTCCAGTGTGCCGTTGGCGCCCCGTTTGAGCTCCGCCACCCCTGTCAGGTCCAGTCGGTCCACCACCTCCAGGTCTCCCGGCTCCAAAAACGCCAGCTTGACCACGTCGTTGTTCTTCCCTTTGGCCAGCTTCCGCAGATAGGTCAGCAGCTCCTTCCTGCGTTTGGCCCTGTCCTGTCTCTCCTCGGCGCCCATCCAATTCCTCCTCACACACCACCCCCGCCGCCGGTCAAAAGTTGCCCGTTCCGGTGCAAGTCCTCAACTTCCCCCACAAATTTTTCTCCTGCGCCTGTCTGTCCGAATCGGCGCAAAAAAAGCCGCCCTCCATCTCTGGAAGGCGGCACAGGCCGCTTGGGGCCTCTTTTTATTTGTGATATCCCGTCCCGTTTTGGATCTGAAACGCCCGGTAGATCTGCTCCAGCAGCATCACCCGGGCCAGGTGGTGGGGAAAGGTCATCTCTGACATGGACAGGCGCACATCCGCCCTGGCCTTGATCCTGGGGGACAGCCCGTAGGAGCCCCCCACCACAAAGGCCACGTCGGACACGCCCCCCACCATCCAGCTCCCCAGCATCTCGGACAGCTCTGGACTGGACATAGGGACCCCCTCCACGCACATGGCCACCACCCTGGCGCCCTTTGGCAGCTTGGCCAGGATGGCGTCGTGCTCCTTGTCCAGAGCCGCCCCGATCTGGCCGATGGTAGGCCCCTGGGGGAGCTTCTGCTCGGGCAGCTCGATCACCTCCAGCTTGCAGCTCCCCTTCAGCCGCTTCTGGTACTCGGCGGCAGCCTCTATATAGAACTTCTCCTTGAGCTTGCCCACACAGATCAGCGTCACATTCAGCATCCCGGCACCTCCATCCAGCCCGACCCTTCGCTCCTGGGGGCCACTGTCATCTCCACATCGCCCCCCACCCGGGCCTGGATGGCAGCCATGGCCTGTTCCGCCGCCCGCATGGCCATGGACGGGGCGTTGTTCTCCTTGGACAGGTGGGCCAGCACCACCCGGCCCGTCCCCTGCTGCACCGCCCATGCCGCCAGCTTTCCCCCCGTCTCGTTGGACAGGTGGCCCTGACGGCTCAGGATGCGCTCCTTGAGCCGGGCGGGATAGGGACCTGACCGGAGCATATCCGGGTCATAGTTGAACTCTCCCACCAGCAGCCCGGCTCCCCGGACGCCCTCCAGCACCCCCCGGGTCACCACCCCCAGGTCGGTGCACAGGGCCATCCTCCGCCCGGCCGTCTCCACGGTGTACCCCACCGGGCAGGCGCAGTCATGGCTGGTGGCAAAGGTGCCCACCACCAGGTCTCCGATGGCGAACCGTTCCCCCGGCTCGAACACCCGGAACCGGTCCTCCAGCCCCGCTGTTCGATAGCAGATCTGCCGGGCGGTGGGCTCGGCGGTGTACAGATCCGCCCCGATCTGGCGGCACAGTACCGGAAGGCCGCTGATGTGGTCGCTGTGCTCATGGGTGATGAGGATGCCGGCCACCTTGCCAGGCTCGATGCCCAGCTCCCGGAGCCCTGTGGTGATCTTTTTCGCGGAGATCCCCGCGTCGATGAGGATATGTATCTTCCCGTCGGACACCACCAGGCAGTTCCCCGACGATCCGCTGGCCAGCGTGGCCACCTTGAGCACTGCGATCCCCTCCCTGGTCCTTTACACAAATGGGCCGGGGCCGGCATCCCATCCCCGGCCTGTCCTGCTGCATATTTATACGGCCGCGCCGATCTTCTCCTCTTCGGGCACTTCCACCATGCGGATGTCCGCCCCCACGCCGGAGAGCTTGCCCACGATGTCCTCATAGCCCCGCTCGATGTGC
Organism: Clostridiales bacterium; assembly: GCA_019421525.1. Classification (GTDB taxonomy): domain Bacteria; phylum Bacillota; class Clostridia; order Oscillospirales; family Oscillospiraceae; genus Enterenecus. The sequence goes on along the minus strand of JAHZFC010000043.1, from coordinate 10,709 downwards.
TTGATGTTGGAGATCTCAGTGGTCCCGTGGGCGGCCAGTCCGGCCACCACCATGGCGGCTCCCGCCCGCAGGTCGCAGGCCTCCACCGGCGCCCCGGTCAGCGATCCCACCCCTTCGATGATGGCGATCTTCCCGTCCACCTGGATCTTGGCGCCCATCCGCCGGAACTCATTGGTATAGCGGTAGCGGTTGTCCCACACGCCCTCGGTGAGCACGCTGGTCCCCTCCGCCAGGCACAGCACGGCGGCGATCTGGGGCTGCATATCCGTGGGGAAGCCGGGGTATGGCATGGTCTTGACATTGGTCCGCTGGAGGGGCCCATGGCGGCAGACGACCAGGCTGTCCCCCTCCTCCTCTACCTCCACGCCCATCTCCACCAGCTTGGCCGTGATACATTCCATATGTTTGGGGATGATATTGTTGATGCGCACCTCTCCCCCGGCGGCGGCCACGGCGGCCATATAGGTGCCCGCCTCGATCTGGTCCGGGATGATGGAGTACTCTCCCCCCCGGAGCTTGTCCACGCCCCGGATCTTGATCACATCGGTGCCGGCGCCCATGATATCCGCACCCATGGAGTTGAGGAAGTTGGCCAGGTCCACGATGTGGGGCTCCTTGGCCGCGTTTTCGATGATCGTCATGCCCTCGGCCAGGGTGGCGGCCAGCATGATGTTCATGGTGGCGCCCACGGTGACCACATCCAGATAGATCTGCGTCCCCCGCAGCCGTCCTCCGGTGGCCCTGGCGCAGACATAGCCGTTGCGCACGTCCACCTCCGCACCCATGGCCACCATACCCTTGATATGCTGGTCGATGGGCCGCCCTCCAAAGTCGCATCCCCCGGGCAGTGGCACCTCCGCAGAGCCAAAGCGGCCCAGCAGAGCCCCGATGAGGTAGTAGCTGGCCCGGATCTTCCGCCCGGACTCATAGGGCACCTGGCGGTTGACGATGTGGGAGCAGTCCACATCCACCGTGGTGCGGTCCACCGTTTTCACTTTTGCCCCCAGCTCCTGGAGCATCCGAAGCATCAGCGTCACATCGCTGATCTGGGGGATATTCTCGATGCGGCATGTCCCGTCCACCAACAGTGCGGCGGGGATGATGCCGACAGCGGCATTTTTCGCGCCGCTGATCTGGATCTTACCATACAGCGGTCTCCCGCCGTGGATCACAAATTTTTTCAAGGCTGCACCTCTTTGTATCCTCCCGGCCTGGCCGGTTTTATGAAACGCCGTTCGGCGGTCGATATCCTGATATCAGGCGGGTACTTTCCTCCGCCTCACAAAAAACCACAGATATTATAGCACCTGTCATATGTAAAGGCAACCAGAAATTTTCCAAACCTTCACATACCCATCCGCCGCTCGTTTCCCTTCTATCATTGCCAGCGTTCCCTTGTATCATCCCCCAGCGGGCGGAAAAAACCTTTTCCAAACTGTGAATTTTCTGAAAAGGGCTTGCAAAATCCAGGCGAGGGTATTATGATTATTTTAGCACTCGGTATCAAAGAGTGCTAAAACTCATCAACTATGATCTTTCATATACAAGAGGTGTTTTTCAACATGGCGAAAAAGCAGTTCAAAGCGGAATCCAAGCGTCTGCTGGACCTGATGATCAACTCCATCTACACCCACAAGGAGATCTTTCTGCGGGAGATCATCTCCAACGCCAGCGACGCCATCGACAAGCTGGCCTACCTGTCCCTCACCGACGGCTCGGTGGACGTCAAGCGGGGCGACTTCAAGATCACCGTCACCCCGGACAAAGAGGCCCGCACCCTCACCGTGTCGGACAACGGCATCGGCATGACCGAGGAGGAGCTGGAGAAGAACCTGGGCGTCATCGCCAAGAGCGGCTCCCTCCAGTTCAAGGAGGAGATGGAGAAGGCCAAGGACGTGGACATCATCGGCCAGTTCGGCGTGGGCTTCTACTCCGCCTTCATGGTGGCCGACAAGGTCACCGTCATCACCCGGCGCTACGGCTCTGACCAGGCCTACAAATGGGAGTCCTCCGGGGTGGACGGCTACACCGTCACCCCCTGCGAAAAGGACTCCTGGGGCACCGACGTCATCATGGCCATCAAGGCGGACACGGACGACGACAAGTACAGCGAATACCTGGAGACCAGCCGCCTCCAGGAGCTCATCCGCAAATACTCCGACTACATCCGCCACCCCATCCGCATGATGGTGGAGGACTACCGGATGAAGGAAAAGCCCGCCGACGCCGGCGACGACTACAAGCCCGAGTGGGAGACCGTCACCGAGGAAAAGACCATCAACTCCATGGTCCCCCTGTGGCAGCGGCCCCGCTCCAAGGTCAAGCAGGAGGAGTACGACCAGTTCTACCGGGAGAAGTTCGGCGACTGGGAGGCCCCCCTGGCCACCATCACCACCTCCTCCGAGGGCACCGTGACCTTCAAGGCCATGCTGTTCGTCCCCGGCCGCACCCCCTTCGACTTCTACACCCGGGAGTATGAGAAGGGGCTCCAGCTCTACTCCTCCGGCGTGCTCATCATGGACAAGTGCGCCGACCTGCTGCCCGACTGCTTCCGCTTCGTCCGGGGCGTGGTGGACTCCCCTGACTTCTCCCTGAACATCTCCCGTGAGATGCTCCAGCACACCCGCCAGCTCAAGGTCATCGCCGCCGCCCTGGAGAAGAAGATCAAAAACGAGCTCATGAAGCTGCTGAAGGACGACCGGGAGAAATACGAGAAGTTCTGGACCGCCTTCGGCCGCCAGCTGAAGTACGGCGTGGTGGACCAGTACGGGGCCAAGAAGGACCTCTTGCAGGATCTGCTGCTGTTCCAGAGCTCCAAGGAGGGCAAGCTGACCACCCTGAAGGAGTATGTGGAGCGCATGGCCGAGGGCCAGCAGTTCATCTACTATGTCAGCGCCGACACCGCCGAGCAGGCTGCCAAGCTGCCCCAGGTGGAGCGCATCGCCGACAAGGGCTACGAGATCTTCTACCTCACTGAGGAGGTGGACGAGTTCGTCATGCAGATGCTCTCTGAGGTGGAGGGCAAGAAGCTCAAGAGCGTGTCCGACCCCGACGCCCTGCCTGAGACCGACGAGGAAAAGGCCCAGCAGGAAAAGCAGGCCGAGGAGAGTAAGCCCCTGCTGGACTTCGTCAAGGAGACCCTGGGCGACCGGGTGAAGGAGGTCCGGGTGTCCAAGATCCTGAAGTCCGCCCCGGTGTGCCTCACCGCTGACGGCCCCATGAGCATCGAGATGGAGAAGTATTTTAATAAGGTGGAGGGCAATCCCGGCATGAAGGCGGAAAAGGTGCTGGAGCTCAACCCCGCCTCCGCCCCCTTTGCCGCCCTGAAGTCCGCCCTGGACGCCGGGGACAAGGACAAGGCCGCCAAGTACGCCAAGATCCTCTATACCCAGGCTCTGCTCATCGCCGGCCTGCCCATCGACGATCCCGCCGCATACACTGACCTGGTCTGCTCCCTGATGGGCTAAGGCGGGGTCGTCTATGCCCCGCCGCCTCGCGGCGTCCAAGCGTTTTGCCCTGCAAAACCTTAGATGGATCCATCCGGGCGTCTCTCCATTTTTGTCCAAATTGCACCTTGCATATCAGAAGCCGCCCTGTTATCATGGATACAGTAAATCATGGAGGTGGATCCAATGATCATCGTGAAAAAGTTCAACGACGTGTCCGAGCTCCAGAAGCTTCAGCGCATCGCCTGCTCTGTCCCGGAGGATGTATACCTCCACTCTATGGATGACTCTATCATGGTGGATGCCAAGTCTTTCATCAACCTCTTTACCCTGGACTTCTCTGAGCCGGTCAAGATCGTGACCGAGTCGGAAGAGGTGGGCAGGGAGTTCCAGAAGCTCTGAGCTGTACGCCCGACACGAAACCCAAACTCCGGCGGGGCTGGTTTGTACCAGCCCCGCTGTTTTTTCCTTTTATCACAATTTGTTACCTGTTTGTAGCCATTTGTTTCCGTCTCGTAGCCGATCTGTATCCATTTCCCGGTGGACTTCCCTTCCCCGCACTACTATACTGATATTGTAGGGTGGAACCATCCCGCCCTCCGCTCCGTCTAAAGAAAAGGAAGGTGATGCCCTGTGCGGCGGCTGCTCCCCCTTGTCCTGGCCCTGGCACTTCTGTCCGGCTGCCAGCCGTCCGCTGAGGAGAGCTCCGTCCCCAGCGCCCAGCCCTCCCCCTCCCGCCAGGTGACCGTCCACTGGGACGCCCTGGAGGACGAGCCGGAGCCCTCTCCCTACCTCGCCCATCACTGGTATGAGGAGGACCCGGACGACCTCATCCCCTCACAGGACTACGGCCCTCTGGTCCCCTACATCGGCGGGGAGAGCTACCAGCCGGACTGACCATTTTGCGTCCCCCCTTCTGCCCCGCGGCAGTTACCCGTACCATCCACCTGCATGTTAAGGAGGAACATGACATGAACACGAAACGACTGCTTGCCGCCTTCACATCCGCGGCCCTGCTCCTGTCCCTGGCTGCCTGCCAGCAGCCTGCCCAGACCGATCCCGACGAGCCCGCTCCCTCCCCTTCCCCTGAGACCGTCACCTTCACCCGGGACAACTTCCCCCGGCTGGACGGCTCCACCTCCACCGCCCCCCTGGGCCGTGCCATCGCCTCTGTCCTGCTGGGGGAGAGCGAGGACGACGTGGCCGACCTCATCCAGTTCTCCCGCACCACCGCCTCCTTCCGGGCCCTGATGGCCGGGGAGGCAGACCTGCTCATCGTGGGGGAGCCCAACGCCTCCGTCTACGACGAGATGGACGAGGCCGGCTTCGAGGCGTCCATCGACACCTTCGCCAACGACGGCCTGGTGTTCGTGGTCAACGCGGACAACCCGGTGGACTCCCTCACCCTGGAGCAGCTCCAGGGCATCTACACCGGCGAGATCACCAACTGGAAAGAGGTGGGGGGCGAGGACCTGGAGATCGTCCCCTTCCAGCGCAACGAGGACGCCGGCAGCCAGGCCCTGATGAAGAAGCTGGTCATGGGCGAGCTGGAGATGATGGATCCACCCGAGGGCTATATGCTCAGCGAGATGGGCACCCTCATGGAGGCGGTGCGCAGCTATGACAACTCCGCCAGCGCCATCGGCTACTCCGTGTACTACTACGCCAACGACATGGAGATGGCCCAGGGCCTCAAGCTGCTCCAGATCGACGGCGTGGCCCCCACCACCCAGACCATCCGGGACGGGAGCTACCCCTTCCGCAACGCCTACTATGTGGTCATGGCCGCCGACACCCCCGATGACGACCTGACCTCCATCCTCTACCACTGGATCTTGAGCGAGGACGGCCAGAAACTGGTGTCCCAGCTGGGCTACGCCTCCGTGCTGGAGGTGGGCTGACGTGAAAGCGCTTCGCCTGGCCGCCCCTGTCCTGGCCCTTGCGCTGCTGGCCGGCTGCCAGCAGCCCGCTGTGGAAAGCCCCTCTCCGGACCCCAGCCCGGAGGCCTCCCCCGCCCCCTCCTATCAGGTGACCACCCACTGGGACGCCCTCACCGAGCGCCCCGCCCCCCTGGTCAGCCGCTGGTACGAGGGCTACACCGACGACCTCATCCCCTCAGACGATTACGGCCAGCTGGTCCCCTACATCGGCGGGGAGGCCAGCGCCGAGGGCTGGGGCACCAACTGGACCTATGGCCTGGCCACCCGGGACGGCGTTCTCGTCACCGACCCGGTGTTCCTGGAGGTCCAGCCCCTGACCTACTACGACTACGGCGTCTATCAGAACATCCATGCCCCGGTGCTCCTTCTGCGCAAGGCCGGCATCGACCCGGACAAGCGCCCTGACGAGGCCGGCTACTTCTACGACCGCTACGGCCTGGCCGCCCTGGACGGCTCCTGGTACACCGGGCTGGCCTACTCCGCCGTCATCTGCCAGTCTGAGCTGGGCGCCCTGCTCTTCGACCTGGAGGGCGACGTGGTCATGGTGGGCCTGGACGGGCAGGAGCGCTGGCGCTGGGCCGCCGGGGACATCCCCCTGCCCGGCCTGGTCCCCCAGGCGTACTACTGGGAGGAGGCCGTCGCCGGCGGGCCCTATCTGCGCTACATCACCCAGTGGAACGACGACGGCTGGCCCGACTACCTCTATGTGGACCTGCGCACCGGCCAGGTGCTGGACCAGGCCCCCGCCGACTACCCCCAGGACATCCCCTATGAGGACGGCGTGGGCTATTACACCGGCGGCTGGTACGAGCAGGCCGACGGCGTCATCACCATCCACCCCGACGGCGGCCCGGACCACACCTTCCAGATGCCCGACGGCTGCGACTACCCCGACATCAACGGGGACCGGGTCATCTTCCGCCCCAGCATCTTCACCGGGGACGACCAGACCCAGAGCGTGGTCACCGACCTGGAGGGCAGCGTCCTCTTCTCCCAGACCGAGGTGCTCTCCTTCCTCTGGCAGCAGTGCGGGGACACCCCCTCCCTGCTGACCTATACCGTCTACGACCAGGACTATGTCCACAGCCGCACCACCGTCCTGGACCGGGACGGCCAGGCGGTGCTCACCGCCCAGGACTACTCCGTCTCCCAGTTCGGGGACCGCCTGCTCTACGTCAGCGAAGGCTTCTACCATCTGTGCGACCTGGAGGGCAATGACCTGCTGCGCATCCCCCGCTGGAGCAGCCTGGACCTGCCCGCCGACGACTGACGGTCTCCCGCCAAACTTCCCTGTCACCAGGAGGAACTTATATCATGAAACGCCTGCTTGTCCTGCTCTCGTCCCTGGCCCTGCTGCTGGCCCTGGCCGCCTGCGGCCAGCCCGCCGTGGAGTCCCCCTCCCCGGACCCCAGCCCCACCCCCTCTGAGATCGTGACCACCGATCCCCCTGTCCCCACCATCGCCCTGCCCGAGGACGTCCGGTACTTTTTCGCGGACGGTACCTTCCTGGGCAGCTGGTCCGGCGGCCATTGGCGTTCCGCCGCGGACGGCGGCTTTGCCCTGGGGGAGCTGTTTGACCGCGACTATCTTGACCCCTGGGGAGAGGCGCTGGGGGCGGTGCGCTTCTTCGTGGCCGACGGACCCGGCGCCTTCGACGACCCGGCGCAGGCCGCCTCCCTCCTGGAGCCCTACGGTGTCATCGAGGGGGACTACTTCATCATGGCCCTGCCCGCCCAGCTCACCGGGGATGCGGCCCAGATCCCTGTCCCCACCTACGGATTTTATGCTCTGTTCGACGGCCAGACCTACCAGCTGTTATCCAATGCAGCGTTATCTGCCCTGCCCCTGACCGAGACCGGCGCCCTCCTGTCCGATGAGACCGCCTCTCAGGCCCTTGCACAGGCCGGTATCTCCTGCGACCTGAGCCGGGTCTCCCGGCAGAGCTGGGCGGCCGACATGGATGGAGATGGTCTGGAGGAAATGCTGGAGCTTATCCAGGTCCCCATCGATGACACCGGCTACCTCACCCTGGAGGAGGGCGATCCCATCTTCTACGCCCTTCTCCTCACTGATGACGGCCAGACCAGCCTCGTCTGCTCCCGATCCATCGACTATACCGACGATGTGACCGCCCACTTCACCGTCTCGGACCTGCTCGCCGCTGATCTGGACGGGGACGGCCAGTGCGAGCTGATCTTCCGGGAAAAGCAGTGGGAGGGCGGCTCCCAGTTGGCCTATTCCCTTGTGGACGGACAATGGACCCAGGTCCTCCGGGCCAACTACGGGATGTAGCGGGGGACTGGGAACATGTTTCCCCAAATATTTGTCCACCTGGGCTCTGCCCCCAGGAGGTGTAATTTTCTTCTTGTCCCCATCATGCAGATCAGCCGTTCCGCAAGCTTGCGGAACGGCTGATCTATCACTTGGGCTCCTCCTCGCTCAGGGGCCTCCTCCGGTACTCTCTGGGCCCCCACTCCGGCAGGGGCAGGCGCTGCATGGCCCCGAACACATAGTCCTTCAGCCGGGGATACTGCTGGGACAGGCTGGCCACCAGCTCCTTCACCTCCTGCCGCCGGGTGTTGCCGTCCGCCGGGCAGGGGTTGTGGACGATGGGCAGGTGGTGGCGCAGGGCGGCGTTGCGGATCATCCCCTCCCCGCAGTACAGCAGGGGCCGGATCTGGGTGATGCCTGTTCGGTCCAGATAGGTCACCGGCTGGAAACAGGACAGCCGCCCCTCATAAAACAGGGACAGGAAAAAGGTCTCCACCGCGTCGTCAAAGTGGTGTCCCAGGGCGATCTTGTTCAGCCCCAGCTCTCCCATGGCGTTGTGGATGGCCCCCCGGCGCATCTTGGCGCACATGGAGCAGGGGTTCTTTTCCTTCCGCAGATCAAAGATGATGTGGAAGATCTCCGTCTGGAGCAGGTGGTAGGGCACCTCCAGCTCCTCACACAGCTTTTGTACCGGCGCAAAGTCCATCTCCGGCACGCCGGGGTGTACGGTGACGGCGTGCAGCTCAAAGGGCAGGGGATAGAATCCCCGGAGCCTGGCCATGGCGTACAGCAGGGTGAGGGAATCCTTGCCGCCGGACACCCCCACGGCGATGCGGTCTCCCGCCTGGATCATGTCATAGTCCTCCACGCACCGGCGCATATGGGACAATATCTGTTGCATGATATCCCCTCCAAAGGTCAAATCAAAAACGAGTATTTAAGAGATTTTTTGAGTATCCCAGAGATTTTACGAGTATTTTTCGCGCAGAACGATTTTTTCCGTTTTTTTGGTTGACATGTTCTGGACAAGGCATTATAATACATCATGCTCCGTTTTGTAAAGCGGAGCTTTCCAACTGTTTTAGAATAAATTTATCATAAACGGAGGTCCTGACCATGTCTACGTTCATGGCAAAAAAGGGCAACATCGAGCGCAAGTGGTATATCCTCGATGCTGCCGGCAAGCCCCTGGGCAAGACTGCCGCCACCGCCGCTGTCCTGCTGCGCGGCAAGCACAAGCCCGAGTACACCCCCCACGCTGACTGCGGTGATTTCGTGGTCATCATCAACGCCGAGAAGGCTGTCCTCACCGGCAAGAAGGCCGAGCAGAAGTATTACCGCACTCACTCCGGCTGGGTGGGCGGCCTGAAGGAGACCAAGTACCGCATCCTCATGCAGGAGAAGCCCGAGCTGGCCATGCGTGTGGCCGTGCGCGGCATGATGCCCCGCAACATCGTCACCAAGGATTCCCTGACCCGCCTGAATGTCTATCGCGGCAGCGAGCACAAGCACGCCGCTCAGAAGCCCGAGGCCTGGACTGCGGAATAAGGAGGTAACCGAACATGTACAAGAGCAAAAAGCCTTATCATTACGGCACCGGCCGCCGGAAGTCCTCCGTGGCCCGCGTCCATCTGATCCCCAACGGCACCGGCGCCATCACCATCAACGGCCGTGACATCGAGGAGTACTTCGGCCTGGAGACCCTGAAGATGGTGGTCCGTCAGCCCCTGAACACCACCGGCACCATCGGCAAGGTGGACGTGGAAGCCACCGTCACCGGCGGCGGCGTCACCGGCCAGGCCGGCGCTCTGCGCCACGGCATCGCCCGCGCCCTGCTGGAGATGGACCCCGAGTTCCGCACCAGCCTGAAGGCCGCCGGCTTCCTCACCCGCGACCCTCGCATGAAGGAGCGCAAGAAGTACGGTCTCAAGGCAGCCCGTCGCGCGCCCCAGTTCAGCAAACGCTGATCTTATCCTCGGTCCTTCAAACTGCCGCCCTCCAGTGGGCGGCAGTTTTTTGCTTTTATCATGATCTTCCCCGACCACCGGAACTGGCTCTGCTCCCCTGACAAGGAAGCGCCACATGGAGCAAGGTCTCCATGCGGCGCTTTCATCATTTTCCATCAGGGCTCGCTCTCCCGATCTTTTGTCAGCATGGCCTTGATCTCCTGGATAGACTTCCCCTGCCTGCGCAGGTCCCGGATCTGCTGGAGCCGGACCACGCTCTCCTCCCTGCGGTACCGCCGGGTCAGATTTTCCTCCGCCTGACAGAAGGGGAGCATCCCCTCCTCGGTATAGAACTTCAGGGTGCTGTAGCGGACATCTGTCAGCCGGGCCAGCTCGCCGATGGTCACATACTCTGCTGTTTCGATGACCTCCATCGGCCGTCGTCTGGACATAGGTACGCCCCCTCAGGAGCAGACGGCGATCAGCCCCGTGGCGATGGCCATCATATTCTCCACATACCCGATCAGCTCCCCCGCCATCTCCCCCTCGGGGGCGGCAGCGATCTGCTTCAGCTTTGCCTTGATGGTCTTTTGCTCATAGGCGGAAAAGTAGGTCTTGACACACTTTCCCTTCTCCAGCAGGGCCACCAGGGCGACGATATCCTCCGTCACCTCCACATCCTCCAGCAGCTCCGCGCGGACCATGTCGATGACATGCTCCACCGCCTCCTTGGTGGGGACGAAGTTCTTCCTGTTCCCCAGCAGGCCCCCGCGGGTCTCCTGGGCCAGCTCTAAGTCCACCAGAGACCGCCCCACGGCCTTTGTCAGCTCGGCCAGCCGCTTGTCGGTGACAGTGTAGGCGTATGCCTCCACGATCTTCTCCAACGTCTTAGGTTTCTCCCCCACAAAGTCGTACAGGCTCCTGAGATAGGCGCGGTCCTCCGGCAGTGGGGCCGATGTCCACGCCTTCTTCCCCTCGATGGCCAGGCAGCCCGCCAGGCGCAGGTCCAGCAGCCCGGCGGCCACCAGACACACCAGCTTCTCGGTGCTGAGGCTGGAGATGCCGCCCCTTTCATTGACCGCGCAGATCATGTATTCCTATATCAA
>JAHZFC010000042.1 GCA_019421525.1 Clostridiales bacterium | reverse complement strand
ACGTCGTTCTCGATGCCGCCGTGGGTGAGGGCCTCCACCACGGACAGGTAGGCGTCATGGAGGGCCACATACTTGCCCACCAGGGCGATGGTGACCGTCCCGTGGACATTCTTGGCCCGGTGGACCATGGTGGCCCACTCGGTCAGGTCGGGGGCGTGGCAGATGAGGCCAAGCCGGCGCACCACCACGTCGGCCAGCCCCTCCCGCTCCAGCATCAGTGGCACCTCGTAGAGGATGGGGGCGGTGAGGTTGGGGATGGCGTGGTCCACCGGGATGTTGCAGAACAGGGAGATCTCCAGGATATCCCTGGGGATGGGCGCGTCGCTGCGGCACATGATCACGTCGGGCTGGATGCCCAGGCTCAGAAGCTCCTTGGCGGAGTGCTGGGTGGGCTTGCTCTTGAGCTCGCCGGAGCCGGGGATGGACACGATGAGGGACACGTGGATGAACATCACGTTCTGCCGCCCCCGCTCGGCGGCCACCTGGCGGATGGCCTCCAGGAAGGGCTGGGACTCGATGTCTCCCACGGTGCCGCCGATCTCCACGATGGCCACGTCGGTGTCCTCCCCCTCCAGGGAGTAGATGTTGCGCTTGATCTCATTGGTGATGTGGGGGATGATCTGCACCGTGGCCCCCAGATAGTCCCCAGCCCGCTCCCGGTTCAGGACGTTCCAGTACACCTTGCCCGAGGACACCGAGGAGTTGAAGGTCAGGTTCTCGTCGATGAACCGCTCGTAGTGGCCCAGGTCCAGGTCGGTCTCCGCGCCGTCGTCGGTGACGAAGACCTCCCCGTGCTGGTAGGGGCTCATGGTGCCGGGGTCCACATTGAGATAGGGATCCAGCTTCTGTACCCGCACCCGCAGGCCCCGCTGCTTGAGCAGGCGGCCCAGGGACGCGGCGGTGATCCCCTTGCCCAGGCCGGACACCACGCCGCCGGTGACAAAGACAAATTTCGTGCCAGTTGCCATGTAACTTCCTCCCTCTGGACAGGCATGGCCTCTTCGCGCCCGGACGTCCTTGCCCGGCCCTGTCTGTTTCGATATGACAGATCAAATAACCTTATTATTTTACGTTCCCTTCCGGTGTAAGTCAAGGGGAGGGATGGCCCTGAACGGTGGGAAATTCCACAAAAATATCCGGCCCGCCGGGTAGTATTCCCCGGCGGGCCGACCTGTCAGTCATATGCTAAAATTTCCAATCGTCCACGCAGCTGCTGTAATCACTGAAGCCGCCGGAACGCATCCATAGTCCGCTATCTGTGTGATATCTTATCCCTTCCGGAACGATGACCAACTGCCGGCCATGCTCATCGGTGTAGATCACCACCTGGGTATACTCATGGCCAGGGCCCAACAACACCTTTTCAGGTAAATTCCAATAGGGGATCATTTGTGACCGGGTCGCGTTCATAGCAAATTCCTTTTCATACCACAGCACCAGCTCTCCGTCCCGGAACAGCCCCACCCGGATATCCATTTTCTCGATCGATGCGGCACCCCTCCCCGGTGTGATCATCAGCCCCTGGTTCCCCTTGGATGGGGAGAGCACACCATCCTCCCCATCCAGCGAGAAGGCATAGGTGGCGTTTTGCGAAAAGGTAAAGGTGGGGAAGGTATCGGTATACAGGGTGTCGTACTCCTCCAGCAGCTGGGTCTGCTCCGTCTCCCCCGTGACAAAGGTCACGAACAGGGAGATGTCGTCGCTGAGGGGGCAGGTGATCGTGCCGGAAAAGGCGCCCTCCCCGTCGGGCTCCGCAGTCAGCTCCACCACATCCTCCCGGCTGCGGGCCTGGAACACGGCGGTCATCCCCGGCACAAAGGTCTTGGGGATGGCATAGAGCCGGAAGGTGGCGGTGTTGGCCTCGATGTCGGTGGACAGGTGCTGGGTCTGGTAGTCCACCGTCAGGCTGTTGTTCTGCCGGAACTTCTCGTCCATCTCGTCCGCCACAGCGTCGATGCTGATGTTCAGGGACTTATAGACCGTATTCACATGGTCGAGCATGGCCTGATAGTCCTCCTCGGACTGGAGCATCTGATTGACCACCCCGCACAGGGCAAAGATCAGGGCGACCGCCACCAGGATGGTGGACACCCGAAGCACGCCCCGCCGGGGCGGCTGGGCCGCCTCCCGGGCGGTCAGATATTGGTCCACGATCTCCCGGACCATGGCCAGCTGGGTGTCGGTGAGCTCCGGGGCCTGGCCCTCCTCTCCCGTTTCAGCGTCCTCCTCCCCCAGCAGCCAGCCCACGGAGACAGAGAACAGCCGGCTCAGGGCAATGAGCTTTTCCACCTCGGGCAGCACAGTGTCCGACTCCCATTTGTAGATGGACTGGCGGGACACTCCCAGCTGCTCTCCCAGTGCCTCCTGGGACAGGCCCAGTTCCTTGCGCTTCTGGGCGATACGTTGACCTACTGTCATGGCCGGCACCTCCTCTGCCTCCATCATATCGGAAAAAGCGGAAACCACGCCACCAACCTGGGGGCGATTTTTTGCTAACCTGGGGTTTACATCCCCTGTCCTCAGCATACCAGAAGGCGGGCTGCGGCGCAAGGGGGCATATGAGAGGGCGCCTGCCTGGCTGTGCCGGACAAAACATTTGCCAAGTCCGGCCAAATGGGGTATGATAGCCCTATCCAGTGGCAGGCGGGCGAGCCTGCCCATCTGATCGGGAAAGGGGCGCATCCATATGTGGGCGGAGGAAAGCGTATTTTATCAGATCTATCCCCTGGGCTTCTGCGGCGCAACCTGGGTCAACGACGGCGTCCTGGCCCACCGCATCGGCAAGGTCGGCGACTGGGCGGGACATATCGCGGGACTGGGGGCCAACGCGGTCTACCTCTCCCCCCTGTTCGACAGCGACAGCCACGGCTACGACACCCGGGACTACCGCCGGGTAGACCCCCGCCTGGGCACCAACGAGGACCTGGCCCAGGTGTGCCGCACCCTCCATGAGCATGGCATCCGGGTGGTGCTGGACGGGGTGTTCCACCACGTGGGCCGGGGCTTCTGGGCCTTCCGGGACGTGCAGGAGAAAAAATGGGACTCCCCCTACAAGGACTGGTTCCACATCGACTTCGGGGGAAACTCCAACTACAACGACGGCTTCTGGTACGAGGGCTGGGAGGGCCATTACGAGCTGGTCAAGCTCGACCTGCAAAACCCGGCGGTGGCAGACTACCTGCTGGACTGCGTGAAGTTTTGGGTGGAGCAGTTCGGCATCGACGGGCTGCGGCTGGACGTGGCCTACTGCCTGGACAAGGGCTTCCTGGCCCGGCTGCGGCAGTTCACCCAGGAGCTGAAGCCCGACTTCTTCCTGGTGGGGGAGACCCTCCACGGGGACTACAACCAGTGGCTGGGCGACGCCATGCTCCACAGCTGCACCAACTACGAGTGCTACAAGGGGCTGTGGTCCAGCCTCAATGACCTGAACCTCTTTGAGATCGGCCACAGCCTGAAGCGTCAGTTCGGTCCCGACCCCTGGTGCCTGTACCGGGGCAAGCACCTGCTGTCCTTTGTGGACAACCACGACGTCACCCGGGCCGCCAGCATCCTGCGAGACCCCGATCACCTGCCGGTGCTGTACGGCCTGCTCTTCGGCATGCCGGGCATCCCCTGCGTCTACTATGGCAGCGAGTGGGGCGCCCAGGGGGTCAAGGCCCCGGGCAGCGACGCCGACCTCCGCCCCTGCTTCCCCCAGCCGGAGTGGAACGGTCTGACAGACCAGATCGCCGCCATGGCAAAGGCCCGGCGGGGCAGCCGGGCCCTGTGCTGGGGGGACTATCAGGAGGTGCTGCTCACCAACCGGCAGTTCATCTTCCAGCGGCAGGTGGAGGGGGAGCGGGTGCTGGTGGCGGTCAACGCCGACAGTCAGCCCTATACCGCCCACTTCGACGCCCGCTGCGGCCGGGCGGTGGACCTGCTCACCGGGGCGGGCCACGACTTCGGCGGCGGCAGCGAACTTCCCCCGTACAGCGTGGCCTTCTGGCGGTGCGAGCGGTGACCCGGCATCCAAACGCGCAAAGCCCCCGGCGGGGATCGTCCCGCCGGGGGCTCGTGGTATCCCGTGGCGCCTTTATATCCAAAACCGGCCGGCGAAGCAGGCCCGGAGGATGGCGGCGATCCCCTCCAGGATCAGGCTGATGCCCAGCACGATGCCCAGGGCCATAGCCCCCGCCACCGGATCGATAAAGGAGATGACGCCCGCCGCAGTCATCAGCAGGCCCAGGGCGGTGAACCAGCCCCAGCCCCGCACGCCGCACCGCTGGAGGTCAAAGGAGTTGACGAAGCGGGTGATGCCGGTGCAGATCAGCCACATGCCGAACACAAAGGGCAGGGTCAGCATGGTGAACACCTGGTCAAACAGGATGAACAGGGACAAGATCACCGTCAGGATGCCGTCTACCAGGAACCAGGCCGCCCCATACATCACATTCCTGGCGCTGCAGAAGATGATGATATCCACCACGCCGGAGATCAGCATCACCACACCCAGGAGCATCGCCAGCGTGGCCAGGGCCGCCCCTCTCCACACCAGGCACATGATACCGGCTATGATCAGGAGCACGCCGGCCACGCCCCACAACACACGGTAAGTCGTTCTTCTCATCGTGAGCACTTCCTTTCTTTGTATCCAGTGTATCGCCGGACTGTGACCAAACCTAGTATTTTTTGTGAACCAGACGTAAATTTTAGCACTCTGATTTACAGAGTGCTAAAATCGTAAAATATGCATTGCCGGCGGGAAAGCTCACGTTGAAAGGTCATCCCATATCTTCCGGGATCTGGGCCATCGCCTGTAACAGCGCTTCTCCTGTGACGCCCAGCTGCGCCCCGTCACCGGCAAATGGGATCTGCAGCAGATATCTCTGGTCCACCTCATAGACATACACATAGATGCCAGAGCCGATATCCTGGGTATCGCCCAACCGGGCGAGGACCTCTTCCCTCGTCATGTCGGGCGTCAATCCTCTGATCTGCCGGCGTTTCTATAGATGCTCCATCATCCGCCACAAGGCCAAGGAGCTCTTCTGTCAGCGGACTGCTCTCCCCAGCATCGATCGTTCTTGCCGCCTCTTTGATCTCTTTTCGGGAGCGGTCGCTCAGATCTTCCGCCGGGATACCGAGGGATATGAGGCGATCCACCGCCGCATTGTATTGGATGGTGTCGATGGCAAATGCGGCCAATGGCATGGCCAGCAGCAGGCACGCACAGGCGGCGATCAGGGGAAGATACCGCTTTTCTCTTTTCTTCGTGCTGTCCATGGCCTCCTCGATATACCTGCTGTCCAGCTCACCCATGGCGTCGGACCACTTCTTTACGTTCATATCAGCACCTCTCTTTCGATCAAGTACCGCTTCAGCTTCCCGCGGATCCGGGCCAGCCGGACGGAGACGCTCTTCTCCGTCAGCCTCAAGCGCACGGCGATATCCCGGCAGCTGTCACAAAACCAGTACCGCCGCAGGAAGATCGCCCGGTTTTCCGCTGTCAGCGTCTCCAAAAAGCCCTCGATCATCCGGGCCAGCTCTTTGGCGTCCAGCTCCTCCTCCACTGTCTCCCGGCCTGGGACGCACTCCTCCAGTTCCTCCAGGGCCACCGTGTAGTGGCTGTTCCGCTTGGCCGCCTCTCTTTTCCAATACGCTTTCAGAGAGAGGTTCCGCACCACCTTCACAAGATAGGCGCGCAGGGGATCGGGGTGCGCCGGAGGGATGGCGTTCCATATGCCCAGGTATGCGTCGTTGACACATTCCTCCGCGTCCCGCCGGTCGCCCACGATGTTGTGCGCAAGACTGTTGCAGAGCTTTCCGTATTTCTGGTCCAGCTCCTGGATGGCCTGCTCCGACCGGGCGAAAAACAGCTCCACGATCTCTTCATCGTCCAGCACCTCACCGCCTCCTTTCTGCCCTCACCTATCTACTACGGTTCCTGCGCCAGATACTACGCCATGACCTGGACTTTTTGAAAAAAGGGCGCCCGAGGTGATACCTCGGGCGCCCTTTTTCTGATGTCTGTTTACTGGGCCTGCTTGAGGGCCTGGGCCAGCTGGTCCGGGCAGGACGTTGCCTTGGGGCCGCACTTGATGCCCTCCATCCGGGCGATGGCCTCGGCCACGGTCATCCCGCGCAGCAGGGAGCAGATGCCCTGGAGATTGCCGGAGCAGCCGCCCTCCACCCGGACGGACTGGATCACGTCGCCCTCCACGTCGATCTCCATGCTCCGGGAGCACACGCCCCGGGGCCGGTAGGTGATAGTGTGCATGGGGTCCTTCCTCCTTTGATATGTCCAAGGGGGATTATACCCCATCCCCGGCCTCCTGTCCAGCCTGGTTTTCCGCCTGGAACTGCTCCAGCTGGGCGGAGTCCTTGTACTCCAGGCTCCGCTCCCCCGCCAGGCCCTCCACATGGTGGGTCAGCTCATGGCGCAGGGTGGTGCGCAGCTCCTCCACCCAGACCTCCCGGGGCTCGTCAGAGAGCAGCGCCGCAAAGGAGCCGTAATAGATGTTGATATACCGGCCCATCTCGTCCCAGCAGTACTCCCCCATGACATACACGTCGGGGCCCGCCTCGGGGTCGGGCATCTCGTCCTCCAGCAGCAGTACGCCGCCGTTGAGCCCCTCGAACAGCGGCTCGGGGAACTCGTTATATACCTCATCCAAAATGTCGTTGACCTCGTCGATGGTCAGCACCATCTTCACTCACTTCCATTCAAAGAGATCGTCACCGTCCGGCGGTAGATCTGGTCCCGGCCTTCCACCGGCTCCCGGATCTGGCCCACCCCCGTATAGCCGGAGCACTCCACCGTCTGGCTGATGTGCACGCCCCGGTGATCCAGTTCAAAGCTGTCCCACTGATCGTCCCACAGCTCCAGCCAGCCGGTCAGGTCATAGTTGAAGCAGTTGAACTCCCGCTGGGCCCCCGCCAGGGCAAGGGTGGCTACCTGGTAATAGGACTGGCTCATGTAAATCCATCCGGTCTGCCCGTCCTGCTTGGCGCTGTCCGACAGGGTGACCGCCGTCACATAGCCGTCCTCCAGGGTAAACTCCAGGTCGGCGTATTCCATGGTGCTCAGGTCGATCACCACTGTGCCGGGCTCTGCCCGCTCCACCCATTGCCCCTGCTCGTTCAGCTGGCTGGAGAAATCCCCCAGGGTGTCCAGATAGGAGTTGAAATTTTCGCTGTACTCCTCCACAGTCAGCGCCCCCCGGTTGGGGGGCAGGTAGGTCTGGAGCAGGATGACCACGGTGAGGAACACGCTCGCCGCCACCGCTCCCAGCCACATCAGCCAGAACAGGGAGCGATCCTCCCGGGTGTACTTCCGGTCCTCCTCCTCGTCCCAGGGGCAGTCCTCCCCGTCCCGGCAGCAGCGGTAACTCTTATAGTGCCGCCACAGGTCATAGATGGGGATGTTGAACCCATAGCCCCGGGAGAACACTCCCCACGCTCCCCAGCACCGCCGCCACCCCTCAGACAGGGAGAGTTTTTCCCCGAAGCGGTCGCGGAGCTTCAGGCCGAAGATCCATTTCCCCGGCGTCCAGCCCCAGAAGTGGAGCCACAGGGGCTCCGCCAAAAACATGAGCACCAGGGAGGCCAGGGAGATCAGCCAGTCGGCAAAGACCCCGGTGTTCACCAAATCCACCCGGAAGCCCAGCCCCAACACGGCGTCGAGCAGCAGGGTATAGAGGTTCGCGTCCACCCCCCGGGCCAGCAGACGCATCCAGGGGTGGCTGGCGGCCTGGCGCTCCCGGTTCACCACCTCTTCCAGGGTGGGCAGCCTCCTGGGCTGGGGCGGCGGCGTCATCTGGGGCTGCGCCGGCTGGGACAGCTGCTCCAGCCAGGGCTCTGGCTCCAGCGCGCCGTACTCCACCCCGGTGCGTTCTAACTCCCGGCACACCTGAGCCGCCCTGTCCAGGGCCGCCTTGTCCCCCTCCAGCCGGGTGAGCAGGGTGAACAGTGCCCGGTCCAGGGGCAGCTCCCCCTTCTGTACCAGCCGGATGGTGTCGATGTCCAGGTGGAGCTCCCGGAGCAGACGGATCTTCTCCAGGGTCTTGACGTCCTCCTCCGAGTAATCCCGGTAGCCGTTCTCCTGCCGGGCCGGGGACAGCAGCCCTTCCCGCTCGTAAAAGCGGATATTGGTGCGGGGCATCCCGGTGCGCTCTTCCAGTTCCTTGATGGTCATGGTATCGCCTCCCAGGCTACTATACACTGTTCAGTGGGTGAACAGTCCAGAGGAATCGCCAACTTTTCTCTATTTTATCCTGTTTCGCCCTCCAAAAAAGCGATGGTGACCGTCCGGCGGTAGTGCTGGTCCCCGTTCAACTGGGTGGACAGCAGGCTGCCGTCGCTGCTGACGTTGTACCCTTCATATTCCACCTCTTGGCTGACCAGGACCCCGTCCTGCTCCGTCTCGAAATCGCCGATGCGCGCGGGGAACAGGCCCGTCCACTGGTCATAGGCGTGGGGGAGGGTGCCCCGCTCCGCCGCGGCAAAGGCCAGCAGGCCGATCTGATAGATGGTGTTCTCCTGGCGGAACAGCATATCCTGGCTCTCCTCGATCAAAGTGACCCCCGTGACCAGGCCGTTTTCCAGCTCAAGCTGGATATCAGGCAGGTCTCCGAAGGAGATGGAGCCATGGGTCCATCCGCCGTTTTCATCCAGGCGGTCCGTACTATTGGTCATCATAGTGAGATACCGGTTGACGTTGTCGTAGTATTCCTCTGCTGTCAGGCTCCCCCAGTGGGCCGGCAGCCGGGCCAGCAGCACCACCACCAGCATCAGTCCGAACGTTACCACCCATCCGGCGATGTATTTCAGCCAGGGCAGCCGCTGATCCTCCTGGGTGTACTGGTATTCGCTGTCCACGTCCCAAGGCAGGTCCTCGTCGTGATAGAGGCGGTATACGCACACTCCGATCAGCACCAAATTGACCAGGGGGATCAGAAACAGGAACTCATAGCAGAAGATCCTCCGGGACCGGGCGAAGCCCTCCCCCAGGGTCACCTTGTCCCCCGACGGCCCCCGCAGCTTCAGTCCGAAGATCCGCTTGCCCGGCGTCCAGCCCCAGAAGTGGAGCAGGAATGGCTCGGCGATCAAAGTGACGGCGATGCACAGTACATTGACCGCCCACTCGAGGAAGCTGCTCCGAGCAGTGCCATTCCAGTGGAAGCCCACCATCAGCACCGCATTGACCGCTACAGCCCACAGCGCCGTGTCCAGCCCCCGGGCCAGCCAGCGCATGACAGAATGGCTGGAGGCATATTCCACCCACTCCTGCCGGGGCCGTACATCATACTGTTCCACCGTCTTGGGCAGCGGCGTCAGCTGGGGCCGCCCCGGCTGGGCCAGCTGCTCCAGCCAGGGTTTTGGCTCCAGGGCGCCGTACTCCACCCCGGCGCGCTCCAGCTCCCGGCACACCTCCACCGCCTTATCCAAAGCGGTCTTGTCCCCCTCCAGCTTCGTCAGCAGGGTGAACAGTGCCCGCTCCAGGGGCAGCTCCCCCTTCTGTACCAGCCGGATGGTGTCGATGTCCAGGTGGAGCTCCCGGAGCAGACGGATCTTCTCCAGGGTCTTGACATCCTCCTCCGAGTAGTCCCGGTAGCCATTCTCCTGCCGGGCCGGGGACAGCAGCCCCTCGCTCTCATAAAAGCGGATGTTGGCCCGGGCCATCCCGGTGCGCTCTTCCAGTTCCTTGATGGTCATGGTATCGCCTCCCAGGCCCATGGTAAGGTATCAAGAGGGTTTACAGTCAAGGCTTTTTTGCGTTTTCCGGTCATATTTCTTCCCAGACCACCTGTTTCACCGTCCACAGGCCCTCCGCCGTCCGCTCTGCTGTCTTCCGGTCCCGGGCGGTCCAGCGGCCGAAGAGGGTGAGGGTCAGCCTGCCGTTTTTCTGCTTCCACCGCCCCGCCACCCGGCCCCGGAGCAGGATAGGCGCCATGACGATGCCCGACAGGTTGAAGATGCCCCGGATGTATTCTTTTGGCAGGAAAATACTCTCCGTTTTCAGATAGCCCAGCATCAGCTGGTCAAAGCCCGCCAAAAACAGGCAGTCCGGCACCTCCGGCCAGTCGGTCTGTCCGCCGTCCAGCCAGAAGCAGTCCTGCCCCTCCACCTGGGCGTGGGCCAGGGGCAGCCGGGCCATCCACCCCTTGACCTCCCGCTGAGGCTTGCCGAAGAAGTAGGCCGCGTCCCGCACTGTGGCCGGGCCGTAGTGGGCAAAGTACCGCCGGGCCAGCTCCAGCCGGGCGGGCTCCTCGGCCATGGGGGTAAAGGGCGGGCACAGCTGGAAGGCCTTGTCCTCCCCCACCACGTGGGCGATCCGCCCCGTCTCCGCCAGATACCGGAGGGTGCCGCCCCAGCCGTTGAACACGCTCCGGCTCTCCTCCTCCGTCATGCCTGCGGCAAAGCAGGCGGCCTTCAGCTCCTCCCGGCGGCGGGGCCCTCCGGCCAATTCGTCCAAGATCAGGTCGGCAAAATACCACTTTCGCTCCAGGGTGATGTGCTCGTCCGCCACCATCTGGTCCATGGGCCGCAGGTAGTGGGCGCGGCCCTCGTGGAGGAACAGGGGCAGGTCGGCGGGGGCAAACAGGTGGACCGTGCCCCGGATGGTCCAGCTCTTCACCAGCTTGTCCGGCTCCACCGGGCCCGCCGTGCGGATGGCCAGGGCGTGGAGGGCGGCGGACAGGAACTGGGCCTGGATGCCGTTCAGGTCTCTGCACACCGTCTCCTGGTCCGCCGGGGCGGTCAGGTGGTGGCCGGATAAGATGCGGGCTTTTCGCTCGGCCAGGTCCATTCTGGTTCCTCCTTTCTTAAGGGCGGGGCCCTTGAAATCCGTCGAGGCCATTCCATGGCCTCCGGCGACCTACTTTCTGCTCGTGCAGAAAGTACCCAAGAGCTAAGGGCTGGCGCCCTTGGGGACGTATTCTCCAAAAACCATTTCTTTTGTATGCGCCAAAAGAAACGGTTTTTGAAATCCAAAGAAAAGCGCTGACTGGCCCTTCGGCACGTCCCTCTATTGACCGGCGCTGAGGTAACTAGGACACTCCCTACCCCCTGCGCCGCTGCCGCTGATACGTTCAAAAGCAGCACTGCCTGCGGCCCACGGTAGAGCGCCTAGCTCCCGTGCCTGCTGGCAGCAGGCGTGCCCCGAGGGCCTGGCGGGGTACTACAACTGCCCAAAAAGCGGCAGCGACAATTCGTGACAGAGTGTGTCGGCTTACCCCAACGCCGGAAATGGGATGCTTCACTACCCTATCCTGGGCCCCCGTAAAAATTGGGGGACCGGGGGAAAGGACGCTATGGACAAAAGCGCGTCCTTGGCGCTTGAAGTCTATCCGCGGCCGTCCCCCGGCGCGTTTTTGGTTCCTCTTTGCGCGGGCAAAAAGGAACTCGCCGCAAGGCGAAACCTTGCATAAGCCTCCCCCTTGACGGGGAGGGGGAGCCAAAGAAATGGGGTCGGAAAATACACCCTCAAGGACGCAGTCCTTGAATCGGCCCTTTTTACAATTTATCCTTCCGCATGGTCAGCGAGATGCGCTTCTTTTTCTCGTCCACCTCTTTGACCCACACGGTGACCACGTCCCCCACGCTGAGCACCTCAGAGGGGTGCTTGAGATAGCGGTCGCAGATCTGGCTGATGTGGACCAGGCCGTCCTGGTGGACGCCGATGTCCACAAAGGCGCCGAAGTCGATGACATTGCGCACCGTGCCCTTGAGCTCCATGCCGGGCTTCAGGTCCTTCATCTCCATGACGTCGGTGCGCAGCAGGGGGGCGGGCAGCTCGTCCCGGGGGTCCCGGCCGGGCTTCATCAGCTCCGCGGCCACGTCCAGCAGGGTGGGCACCCCCACCCCGCACGCTTCGGCGGCCTTTTCCAGGCCATAGGCCTCCAGCCGCTGCTTCAGGTCAGGCAGCCGCCCCGCCTTTACATCGTCCATGGTGCAGCCGCACAGGGCCAGCAACTGTTCCGCCGCCTGGTAGCTCTCCGGGTGGACGGCGGTGTTGTCCAGGGGGGACTGGCTCTCCGGCACCCGCAGGAAGCCGGCGCACTGCTCAAAGGCTTTGGGGCCCAGCTTGGGCACCTTCAGGATCTGCCTGCGGGTGGTGAAGGGGCCGTTCTCCTCCCGGTATCTCACGATGTTTTTTGCCGTGGTTCCGTTTAAGCCCGCTACCCGGGTGAGCAGAGGGGCGGAGGCGGTGTTCACGTCCACCCCCACGGCGTTGACACAGTCCTCCACCACCCCGTCCAGGGCCTGGCTCAACCGGGCCTGGGGCATATCGTGCTGGTACTGGCCCACGCCGATGGACTTGGGGTCGATCTTCACCAGCTCCGCCAGGGGGTCCTGGAGCCTTCTCGCGATGGAAACCGCCGAGCGCAGGTTCACATCGAAGTCGGGGAACTCCTCGGCGGCCAGCTTGGAGGCGGAGTAAACGGAGGCCCCCGCCTCGTTGACGATCATATAGCTCACGCCGCCCCCCACCTTCTGGATGAGCTCCACCGTCATCTGCTCGGTCTCCCGGCTGGCGGTGCCGTTGCCGATGGCGATGTGGGCCACATGGTGCTTGCGGATGAGCTGGGAGAGCTTTTCAATGGCCTCCCGCTTGCCCCGCTCCCCGTGGGTGGGGTAGACCACGGTGGTGTCCAGCACCTTTCCGGTGGGGTCCACCACCGCCACTTTACACCCCATGCGGTAGCCCGGGTCCAGGCCCATGGTGACAAAGCCCTTCACAGGCGGCTGCATGAGCAGGGGCTTGAGGTTCAGGGCGAACTGGCCGATGGCCCCCTCGTCCGCCTGCTCGGTGAGAGCGGAGCGCATCTCCCGCTCCAGAGAGGGGGCGATGAGCCGGTCATAGGCGTCCTCGGCGGCGGTCTTGACAAAGTCCATGGCCGCCGAGCCCGGCCGGACCACCGCCCGGCGGATGGACACCAGGGCGGCGTCCCGGTCCATGTCCACGGATACCTTCAAGATCTTCTCCCGCTCGCCCCGGTCGATGGCCAGCACCTGATGCCCCTGAGTCTTAGACACCGGGGATGAAAACTTATAGTATAGCCGATAGACCGTGTCCTCCGGTTCCTTGGCCGCGGCAGCGGACACCAGCCTTGCTTTTTTCCAGTACAGCGTCCGGAGGTCCTTGCGGATGTCCGCGTCGTCGGAGATCATCTCCGCCACGATGTCGCTGGCCCCCTGGAGGGCGTCCTCCGCGGTCTCCACCCCTTTCTCCGGGTCGATGTACTTTGCCGCCTCGGCCAGCGGGTCGGGGCAGTCCCGCTCCTGGGCGAAGAGCAGCAGAGCCAGGGGCTCCAGTCCCTTCTCCTTTGCCATGGTGGCCCGTGTACGGCGCTTCTGCCTGTAGGGGCGGTACAGGTCCTCCACCTCCGCCAGGGTCGCCGCGGCGTCGATGGCGGAGGACAGCTCCTCCGTCAGCTTGCCCTGCTCGTCAATGGCCTGCCGCACCTCGTCCCGGCGCTGCTGCAGGTTGCGCAGGTATTGCAGCCGGTCGGCCAGGGTCCGGATCCGCTGGTCATCCATGCCGCCGTGGAGCTCCTTGCGGTAGCGGGCGATGAAAGGGACGGTGTTCCCCTCGTCCAGCAGTTTGATGACGTTTTCTACGTACTGGGCCCGGCAGTCCAGCTCCCGGGCCAAGATCTCAGTGATGGTCTCCATGGGTACTCCTTCTGTCGATCGTGATGTGGGTCTGCTTTACTCCAGACCAGTCTCCCGGCACAGCCAGTCCATGCAGCCGTCGATGATGCCGTCGCACCGCACCTTCTGCTCCGGTGTGTGGCGCTGAATGCCGTCCAGCAGTCCGTCGCAGTCCATGCAGCCGTGCTCCTGCTGGAATCTGGCGATGAACTCCTCCCGCTTCTCCTGGGGCAGGCCCAGGCCGCCCATTGCCATGAGCGTGCCCACCAGGGCGCCGCAGGTGGAGCCGCAGCCCATGCCGCCTCCAAAGTTCAGCGCGATGGCGTTGGCCTGCTCCTCACCGATCCCCATCTCCTGGGCAAAGGGGATGAACATGGACTGGGCGCAGTTGTAGTGGACGCTGGGGTCGTTGCGCAGGGCGTAGAGTTTTTCTTTTTTGGTCATGATGATCTCCTCCTGTTTTTTAGATGATATGAGCAGGGGCTGCCCCCTTGCATCCAACCGATGGGGAAAAGCCCTCCCGGCTTTTCTGGGCCAGGTTTCGCCTGGCGGCGACCTACTTTCTGTGCGCACAGAAAGTAGGCAAAGATGCGCCGGGGGACGGCCGCGGATGGACTGCAAGCGCCAAGGACGCGCTTTTGTCCATAGCGTCCTTTCCCCCGG
>JAHZFC010000041.1:7642-14319 GCA_019421525.1 Clostridiales bacterium | reverse complement strand
TGGCGGTCCGACACCGTTTCTTTTGGCGCTGTCAAAAGAAATGGGGTCGGAAAAGAGAACCTCAAGGACGCAGTCCTTGAAACGGTTCAAAGGCGCCAGCCTTTGGACAGCAGGAGTCAAGGGCACCAGCCCTTGAAGGTCCCTTGAGGGCTGTTGCAAAACGGAAACCCCGTTGCCAAAGCGCAACGAATGGGACAAACCCCTGAAACTGCCCGATTTTTTCGGACAAGACCGGCCGGTGTTGCACCAGTGCAACCTGGCCCCTGTATCTGTATTTCCGCCGCAAGCCAAAGCGGCTGAAAGTTTGGGCCCGTGATCAAAAATTTTTTGATGTGCGGGAGTGCTAAAAGAATATGGAGGAAATCAAAATGGCGAAAAACTGTGTTGGCACCTACGAGGCGTACACAGAGCGTTTGCTGAAGATGAAGCCCAACGTCTACCTGCACGGCAAGAAGCTGGACCGTTCCAACGGCAAGCAGGGCGCGGAGCGCGACCTGGCCGACTGGATCGTGGGCGGCACCTATGTCATGAAGCAGTGCTATGACACGGCCAACGATCCCCGCTACGCCGACGTGTGCACCGTCACCAGCCACCTGACCGGCAACACCATCAACCGTTCCACCCATATCCACCACTCCAAGGAGGACCTGCTGAAGAAGCAGCTGATGACCCGCCTGATCTGCCACCGGGTGGGCGGCTGCATGCAGCGCTGCATGGGCTCTGACGCCCTCAACGCCCTGTTCTCTGTCACCTACGACTGCGACCAGGCCTGCGGCACCGAGTACCACAAGCGCCTGAACAAGTACCTGGAGTACTGCCAGGACAACGACCTGATCTGCAACTGCGCCCAGACCGACGTGAAGGGCTCCCGCAACCCCAAGTATAAGCGCGCCCACATGCAGCCCGACCCCGATCAGTTCTTCCATGTGGTGGAGACTGACGTGGACGGCATCGGCATCGACGGCCAGCCCACCAAGGGCATCATCGTCCGCGGCGCCAAGATCTGCAACTCCTGCGCCCCCTATGTGGACGAGATCATCGCCCTGCCCACCAAGTTCATGAGCCCCGACGACCGGGATTACGCCGTGGCCTTCGCCCTGCCCGCCGACTGGGACGGCATCAAGCTGATGGCTTTGCCCGGCCAGCACCACAAGCGCAAGTACATCGACGCCCCCTGGGCCCACATCGGCGACGTGGAGTCCCTGACCATCTTCGACGACTGCTTCGTGCCCTATGACCGCGTGTTCATGTGCGGCCGGGACAACGAGGGCGTGTGCCGCTACGCCGGCTACCTGGCCCTGATGTTCGCCCACTATCACCGCCACTCCTACACCGGGTGCAAGACCGCCGTGAGCGAGGTCATCGCCTCCCAGGCCGCCCTGGTGGCCGATGTCAACGACATCGCCAAGCAGCCCCATGTCCGCTCCAAGCTGTGCGACATCATCCAGACCGCCGAGCTGGTGTTCGCCGCCGGTCAGCAGTCCGCCTACCGCGCCGTGGAGTTCCCCTCCGGCCAGTGGGTGCCCGATGAGATCCTGACCAACGCCGGACGCCGTCTGGCCGGCCACAACATCTACCACGAGTACGAGATCCTGGCCGACCTGACCGGCGGCGTGTGCGCCTCCCTGCCCACCGAGGAGAGCTTCTACGATCCCGAGACCGCCGAGCTGTGCAACAAGTACATCCGCCGCAACCCCGCCTACACCGCCGAGGAGACCCACCGTGTCATGCGCATGATGGAGGATAAGCTGTGCGACGCCTTCGAGGGCGCCCAGGCTGTGGCCGGCGTGCACGGCGGCGGCTCCCCGCTGATGGAGGAGATCACCCTGATGAGCCGCTACGACCTGGAGGAGCTCAAGAAGATCGCCAAGTACCTGGCCGGTCTGCCCGGCTACGACGAGTGCCCCCGGTACGAGCGCAGCGCCCACACCGCCACGCCGCGCGCCATGCTGGCCCGCTTCGACGCCGCCAAGGCCGCCAAGGAGAGCAAGTAAACGATATCATATACCATCCCGCCGGGGCAGGACGCCCCGCCCCGGCGGGCCAAGCGTAGAACCGGTTTCAATTTAATTGAGATGGCTGCCGCCGTCGAAGACTGAATACCATTTTCTATGTTTGGACCCTTGATCGTGTGTGTAAAACCCCTGCATGGTCTTACATAAGTCTCAAGAAGTCTAAAAAATAGTAAGTGGAGGAATGTAACATGTCTACCAATTGTGTTGGCACCTACGAGCAGTACAAAGAGCGCCTGCTGAAGATGAAGCCCAACGTCTATCTGCACGGGCAGAAGGTCGACCGCTCCAACGGCAAGCAGGGCGCGGAGCGCGACCTGGCCGATTGGATCCAGGGCGGCACCTATGTCATGAAGCAGTGCTACGACACCGCCAACGATCCGGCCTACGCTGACGTGTGCCTTGCCGAGTCCAAGATCCCCGGCATGGAGGGCAAGATCGTCAACCGCTGCACCCACATCCACGGCTCCAAGGAGGACCTGCTGAAGAAGCAGCTGATGACCCGCCTGATTTGCCACCGTGTGGGCGGCTGCATGCAGCGCTGCATGGGTACCGACGCCATGAACGCCCTGTACTCCGTCACCTATGACTGCGACCAGGCCTGCGGCACCGAGTACCACAGCCGCCTGCTCAAGTACATCGCCTACTGCCAGGAGAACGACCTGGTGTGCAACTGCGCCCAGACCGACGTGAAGGGCTCCCGCAACCCCAAGTATAAGCGGGCCCACATGCAGCCCGATCCCGACCAGTTCGTCCATGTGGTGGAGACCGATGTGGACGGCATCGGCGTGGACGGCAAGCCCTGCAAGGGCATCATCGTCCGGGGCGCCAAGATCTGCAACTCCAACGCCCCCTATGTGGACGAGATCATCGTCAACCCCACCAAGTTCATGAGCCCTGACGACTCCGACTACGCTGTGGCCTTCGCCCTGCCCGCCGACTGGGACGGCATCAAGCTGATGGCTCTGCCCGGCCTGCACCACAAGCGCAAGCACATCGACGCCCCCTGGGCCCACATCGGCGACGTGGAGTCCCTGACCATCTTCGACGACTGCTTCGTGCCCTATGACCGCGTGTTCATGTGCGGCCGGGACAACGAGGGCGTGTGCCGCTACGCCGGCTACCTGGCCCTGATGTTCGCCCACTATCACCGCCACTCCTACACCGGGTGCAAGACCGCCGTGAGCGAGGTCATCGCCTCCCAGGCCGCCCTGGTGGCCGATGTCAACGACATCGCCAAGCAGCCCCATGTCCGCTCCAAGCTGTGCGACATCATCCAGACCGCCGAGCTGGTGTTCGCCGCCGGTCAGCAGTCCGCCTACCGCGCCGTGGAGTTCCCCTCCGGCCAGTGGGTGCCCGATGAGATCCTGACCAACGCCGGACGCCGTCTGGCCGGCCACAACATCTACCACGAGTACGAGATCCTGGCCGACCTGACCGGCGGCGTGTGCGCCTCCCTGCCCACCGAGGAGAGCTTCTACGATCCCGAGACCGCCGAGCTGTGCAACAAGTACATCCGCCGCAACCCCGCCTACACCGCCGAGGAGACCCACCGTGTCATGCGCATGATGGAGGATAAGCTGTGCGACGCCTTCGAGGGCGCCCAGGCTGTGGCCGGCGTGCACGGCGGCGGCTCCCCGCTGATGGAGGAGATCACCCTGATGAGCCGCTACGACCTGGAGGAGCTCAAGAAGATCGCCAAGTACCTGGCCGGTCTGCCCGGCTATGAGACCTGCCCGCGCTACGAGCGTGCCACCGCCACGCCGCGCGCCATGCTGGCCAAGTTCGACGCCGCCAAGGCCGCCACAGAGAAGAAGTAAAAAAGCTGACGCTACCCCCTGCGCCCGATGGGGCGTAGGGGGTAGGTCCCCATCCAAAACCTGTTTCCAATCATACCAGATATAGGAGTGAAATGAGACAATGGCTCACATGAACCGCAAGATCGGTATCCCCTCCTTCGACATGACCGGCAAGACCGCCATCATCACCGGCGGCACCCAGGGCCTGGGCTTCGGCATGGCCTGCGCGCTGGCCGCCTATGGCGCCAACGTGGTCATCACCGCCCGCACCGTGGCCAAGGTGGAGGACGCCGTGGCCGACCTGAATGAGAATTACTGCAAGGGCGGCCGGGCCTTCGGCATCCCCGCCGACTCCAGCAAGCTGGAGAACGTGAAGATGGTCATTGACAAGACCGTGGAGGAGTTCGGCTCCCTGGACATCCTCATCAACAATGCCGGCATCTCCGGCCCCACCGCCCTGGTGGTGGAGACCCGTGAGGGCCGCCCGGAGTACACCCCCGAGGACTTCTCCAAGGTGCTGGCCACCAACCTCACCGGCACCTTCATGTTCTGCCAGGAGGCCGCCCGACAGATGATCCGCCAGAATGCCACCAACGGCAAGAAGGGCGGCAAGATCATCATCACCGCCTCCGTGGGCGGCTTCATCGGCGGCAAGGGCGTGGTGGGCTACGGCGCGTCCAAGGCCGGCTGCCTGTCCCTGGCCCGCACCCTGGCCAACAACTTCGGCCGGGAGAACATCACCGTCAACTGCATCTGCCCGGGCTATGTGGTCACCCCCCTCAACGAGGAGTTCTTCATCGACAAGGACGGCAACCCCACCGACTACTACAAGCAGCAGTCCAAGGCCACCTCGGTCCGCCGCCTGGGCACCATCGAGGAGATCGCCGGCCCCGTGCTGGCCATGTGCTCCGACTCCTTCAACTACATGACCGGCACCTACCTGCTGTGCGACGGCGGCCAGTCCATCCCTGCGGAATGATCAGACACCTCGTCTCTTTCCCAGCGACTGGAAATTTCTCGGAAATTTTTAGAAAAGGAGTCTGATACCCATGGAGTTTGAAAACATCATCTACAAGGTGGAGGACGGCATCGCCACCATCCAGCTCCACCGCCCGAAGGCCCTCAACGCCCTGAACAGCGAGATCAACCATGACATCATGGAGGCTATCAAGCTGGTCCAGGCGGACAAGAGCGTCCGGGTGCTGATCGTCACCGGCTCTGAGCGGGCCTTTGCCGCCGGTGCCGACGTCAAGGAGATGGCCGAGGCCAACCCCCGCTATGCCCGGGAGTTCTGCGGCCTGGCCATCGAGATCAACAACATCCTGGAGTCCCTGCCCATCCCCACCATCGCGGCTGTGGGCGGCTACGCCTTCGGCGGCGGGTGTGAGATGACCCTGGCCTGCGACTTCCGGGTGGGCGGCCCCCGCACCACCCTGTCCTTCCCCGAGGTGGGGCTGGGCATCATCCCCGGCGCCAACGGCTGCGCCCGGGCCACCGCCATCGTGGGCCCGGCCAAGGCCAAGCAGCTGGTGATGCTCACCGAGATGGTCCCCGGCAAGCAGGCCTATGAGCTGGGGCTGCTCAACTGGTTCGTGGAGGGCGACGCTGCCCTGAACGCCGCCGCCAAGGACGCCAAGGGGGCCGTCAAGGCCGCCAAGATGGACGGCGTGGAGGAGAAGATCGCCGAGGCCAAGGCCACCGCCAAGGCCGCTGAGGCCGCCGCAGCCAAGGCTGAGTACGAGGCCATCTATGCCAAGGCCGTGGATGTGGCCAAGCAGCTCATGGCCAAGCCCGCCTGTGCTCTGGCCGCCGCCAAGACCGCCATCAACAAGGCCGCCATCGAGACCGTGGCCTCCGGCAAGGCCATCGAGACCACTGAGTTCACCCTCCTGTTCGACACCCACGACCAGAAGGAAGGCATGGCGGCGATGATCGAGAAGCGCAGCCCCGTGTTCACGAATAACTGAGAAGCGCGGAGGATAGGCGCATAGGGGAGCTTGGAGCGGAGCGGACTTCGCAAACCAAGAATTGTTCGGCAGTTCTGTTTGCGAAGTGAGTCGTAGCGAAAGCGACCCGGCCATGCGCCCGATCCGTAGCGTGACAGCACACAGTTTCAAACGAATACCATCCCAAACTTTTTCATAAAGGAGTCTGATCAATATGGCTATCAAGACGATCGGCGTCCTGGGCGCCGGCCAGATGGGTTCCGGCATCGCTCAGATCGCCGCCTCCAAGGGCTACAAGGTGATCCTGCGGGACATCAAGCAGGAGTTCTGCGACAATGCCCTGACCAAGATGCGCGCCGGCCTGGAGAAGCGCGTGGCCGCCGGCAAGACCACTCAGGAGGCTGTGGAGGCCACCATGGCCAACATCACCACCACCGTGGAGCTGGAGGGCGTGAAGGACTGCGATATGGTCATCGAGGCCGCCCCCGAGATCCTGGACCTGAAGCGCTCCACCTTCAAGGACCTGGGCGAGATCGTGCGGGACGACTGCATCCTGTGCACCAACACCTCCTCCATGTCCATCACCGAGATCATGAGCCAGTGCAAGAACCCCGAGCGCTGCGCCGGCATGCACTTCTTCTTCCCCGTGATGGCCATGAAGCTGGTGGAGGTCATCCGCGGCCAGAAGACCAGCGACGCCACCGTGGCCGCCGTGTACGAGGTGGCCAAGGGCATGGGCAAGACCGCTGTCGAGTGCAAGACCGACACCCCGGGCTTCATCGTCAACCGCTGCCTGTTCGCCTTCATGCTGGAGGCCATCCACTGCTATGAGGAGGGCGTGGCCTCTGTGGACGACATCGACACCGCCATCAAGCTGGGCCTGAACCACCCCATGGGCCCCTTCGAGATGATGGATATGT
>JAHZFC010000041.1:6150-7632 GCA_019421525.1 Clostridiales bacterium | reverse complement strand
TTCCCCCACGTCACCGAGACCCTGGAGTCCCTGCCTGTGACCACCTGGAAGTGCCCCGAGTCCGTCAAGAAGCTGGTGGCCGAGGGCAAGTTCGGCCGCAAGTCCGGCGAGGGCTGGCACAAGTATAACTGATCCGCCGTGGGGCGACCCCGCATTTCGCCAGTGCGAAGGCGGGGGAGGACACGGGCGCGGCCCTTGACCCGGTTCAAGGACTGCGTCCTTAGAGAGCGGCTTTCCCGACCCCATTTCTTTTGACAGCGCCAGCCATACTGACGGAGAACGATGCATTGCCCTATCCTGTGCCCCCGTAAAAACGGGGGACCGGGGATGCAGGCGCTTGGAACGAAAGCGCGTCCTTGGCGCTTGAAGTTCCTCCGCGCCTGACCCCCGGCGATCCTTTGGTTTTTTTCTGATCGCTCAGAAAGGAACTCGCCGTCAGGCGAAACCTGACCCCGGAAAGCCGGGACGGCTTTTCCTGGCGTTTCTTTTGGCAAGACAAAAGAAATGGGGGCGGAAAACTGGATCCAAAGGCCCGGCCTTTGGAAAGACCTGCACACCTTCCTTTCCGGTCTGGCCGGAAGGGGTGCAAATATGATAGAAAGGACTGTCTGAGATGAATGTAAAGGACATCAAGACCATCGGCATGTACGGCGCCGGCACCATCGGCGGCGGCTTTGCCGCTTACTTCGCCCTGAAGGGCCTGAACGTGAACGTCTACGTCCGTTCCGAGGCCTCCAAGGAGCGCGCCATCCCCCACATCCAGGGCCCCATCGACTCCTATGTGGAGCTGGGCATCGTGGACGACGGCCAGAAGATCTGGGACAAGATCAAGATCACCACGGACCCCGCCGAGGCCTTCACCGGCGTGTACTTCGTGCAGGAGAACGGCGCGGAGAACCTGGAGCAGAAGCATGAGATGGTGGCCGTGATGGAGAAGTATATGCCCGCCGACGGCATCATCGCCTCCTCCTCCTCCGGCACCCCCGTGACCCAGATCGCCTCCGAGGCCCAGCACCCCGAGCGCATCATCGTGGGCCACCCCTTCAACCCCGCCTACCTGCTGCCCCTGATCGAGATCTGCGGCGGCGAGAAGACCTCCCCCGAGGTGATCGAGCAGGCCCGTGAGTTCTACAAGATGTACGACAAGGCCCCCTGCGTGCTGAAGAAGGAGAAGAACGGCTTCATCGCCAACCGCCTGATGCACGCCCTGTGGCGTGAGGAGATCGCCCTGGTGAGCGAGGGCGTGTGCTCCATGGGCGACGCCGATGACGCCTGGACCTTCGGCCCCGGCATCCGTCTGGCCGCCTTCGGCCCCGGCATGAACTATGAGCTGGGCGGCGGCGAGCTGGGCATCAAGGGCTGCGGCATCAAGTTCGGCGCTATGACCAACGCCATGTTCGCCACCCTGTCCAACATGGACAAGGTCCCCGAGACCTGGCCCGACAAGTCCGGCGAGGACATCATCGTGGAGAAGGAGAACAT
>JAHZFC010000041.1:4557-6140 GCA_019421525.1 Clostridiales bacterium | reverse complement strand
GCCCGAGTTCATCGGCCACACTAACGACAAGATCGCCGCCTTCCGCGACAACCTGATCGTCAACGTGCTGAAGATGCACCGCAAGATGTGATCTGGACCTTCCCCGGCGGGATCTTCCCGCCGGGGGGCCGGGTTTTTCTCGCACACCCCCTTGCATTGTCCACAGATCGTGGTACAATAAGATCAGTATTATAGGAAAGGATTGTGATTCCCATGGCCAAGACTATCATCACCGCCGCCCTGACCGGCGCCGTCACTCCCGCTGGCTACGACATCCCCGAGACCCCTCAGCAGATCGCTGACTGCGCCTATGAGTGCTGGAAGGCGGGCGCCTCTGTGGTGCACCTGCACATGCGTGACGACAACGGCGCCGGCGTCATGGACCCCGTGAAGTTCTATGAGACCGTGAAGGCCATCCGCGCCTACAAGGACTGCGACGTCATCGTCAACTGCACCTCCTCCGGCGACAACCGGGTGTCCGACGACTCCCCCTACGGCAACGCCATGCGTATGCTGCATCACAAGAACGTCCCCGGCATCGAGATGGGCACCTTTGACGCCTCCTCCTTCAACTGGGGCATCCCCGGCGGCGTGTTCCACAACAGCCCCAAGATGCTGTGCGACCTGGGCACCCTGTACCAGGAGAAGGACATCAAGCCCG
The DNA here is from genome assembly GCA_019421525.1 of Clostridiales bacterium. Classification (GTDB taxonomy): domain Bacteria; phylum Bacillota; class Clostridia; order Oscillospirales; family Oscillospiraceae; genus Enterenecus. The sequence continues at coordinate 5,479 of JAHZFC010000041.1, read as the reverse complement.
AGTTCGAGATCTTCGACTTCGGCGCACTGCGGGCTGTGGGCATCTACTGGAAGAAGGGCTTCGTGAAGGCTCCTCTGCACTTCCAGTTCTGCCTGGGCGTTGTGGGCGGCATGGACGCCACTCCCAACGATCTGCAGATCCTGCTCAACGAGATGCACAAGCTGCAGGCTGAGGGCAAGCTGCCCCAGGAGTGCACCTGGTCCGCCTTCGGTATCGGCAAGGGCCACCTGCCCGTCATGTTCGCCGCCCTGGCCAACGAAGGCCACATCCGCGTGGGCATGGAGGACAACGTGATCTATGGCCGCAACCCCGACGGCACCAAGATCATGGCTACCAACCTGATGCTGGTGCAGCGCGCTGCCAACGCCGTCAAGGCCTTTGGCAACGAGGTGGCCACCCCCGCCGAGGCCCGTGAGATGCTGGGCCTGAAGCCCCTGGATCACGAGGCCGTGTGCGCCGCTCTGGACGCCGTCAAGGTCGAGGACCTGGAGGCCGCCAAGCAGGGCGTCAAGGACGAGTTCGGCGGCCCCTACTTCGCCGCCGCCGGCATGGGCGCCAAGAAGTAACCTACTTTCTCTTGAAAGAGAAAGTAGGCAAAGAGAACTTTGGTCCGCTTCGCTGGCTTTCTCAAGAGAGGCTGTACGTAAAAATGGAAAAGGAGCGATGGGTGTTGCCCATCGCTCCTTTTTTGCGCCCAAAGGCGCTGCCTTTGGAGAAAGTCAGGTTTCGCCTGACGACCAAAGCCTTCCCCCAAGGGGGAAGGTGCCCCGCGTAAGCGGGGCGGATGAGGGCCTCCCCCTTGACGGGGGAGGTGGCTGCGCAGCAGCCGGAGGGGGTGGCCCTTTAGCTGTCCGCCGGCAGGCAGAGTGAGGAAGGCCAAAGGCTACCGCCTTTGGGAAAGGTTTATCCCGACCCCATTTCT
>JAHZFC010000041.1:0-4547 GCA_019421525.1 Clostridiales bacterium | reverse complement strand
AAACGGTGTCGGACCGCCAAAGAAAAGCGCCTGCCATACTTCGGTGCGTCCCTCTATCGTCCGGCGCTGGGGTAACTGGGATACTCCCTACCCCCTGCGCCGCTGCCGCTGATGCGCACCAGAGTAGAAGCACCAGCGGCCCTCGGGGGCGCGCCTAGCGGGTGCGGCCCACGGAATACACCTGGCGGGGCGGGGGTACGGGGGAGCGCCGGACCTCACTGGAAGCTGTCCAATACCTCTTTTACGATCGTAAGCAGTTTGGTGGTATCTGTTTGACCATATTGATCAGCATGGATCGTATAAAATACATGGTCATAGGTAAAGAAGGCATAGACCGTAGCGGTGGCAGGAGAAATATCCTCACTATCTTCGATCGGTCGTTCCTCCTTGCTGCCGACCAGGATGGTAGTCTCAAAGCCATTTGCGGTCACATAGGTATCCGTAGAGATATTGTAATCGCCGGGGAACATACGGAACTCCCACTCGATCCCGGCGCCACTTTCCCCATACACCTGTGCATCCAGGTTTATTACAGAATCGTCACTGGTGGCGATCCTGGATCTTACGCTTGCATACCACAGATCCCCGTTTTCATCTGTACGGACAGAGGTAGTGTATTGCTCCATGGAATACGAAGTGTCCAATAACATCCCGCCGAACCGCTCATCACACTCCGCCCAGTTTTCAGCAGGGTCTTCCGATGGTACGGCGTTGGGGGCTTGAACTTCCATTTTATTCTGGATATAGTCACTGTATTCCGATGCCTGGATGGGAGTGGGAAACTCTGGGGTAACGCTCTCCAAATCAAGCCCGGCGATCTCTAATTGGATCGGTGTGTTCCAAATGCTTTGTGTGGCCACTGTCGTCCCCACCACCGCCACGCACAGGCAGGCGGCGATGAGCGCCCCCTTGGCCCGGGGGGACCAGGTCCGCCGGCGGCGGGGCGTTTCGGTCAGCTCCCTGGCCTGGTCCAGCCAGGCCGCGGGGGTGCGGATGTCGTCAAATGCGTCCCATTTCATGGGTGAGACCCTCCTCTTCCAATCGTGTTTTCAGCGCGCCCCTGGCCCGGCTCAGCCGGGATTTCACCGTGCCGGGCCGCACGTTCAAGATCTCTGAGAGCTCCTGGACGGAATAGCCCTCGTAATAGTGCAGGTACAGTACCTCCCGCTGGTGCTCAGGCAGGGTGCGCAGGGTGTCCAGCAGTTCCCGTCCGGCGCTGCCCTCCGGGGCGGTCCCTTCGGGGTAGGGGGTGTCCCCCAGCAGCACCACCCGCCGCCGCCAGACCTGGCGGTTCAGGCTGGCCGCCTCATGGATGGCCGTGCGGATGAGCCAGGCCCTGACCCGTTCCGGCTCCCAGTCGTCCCCGCCGTGGGTATAGAGCTTGAGGAAAACGGCCTGGAAGCAGTCCTGGGCGTCCGCCGGCTGGCGGCAGCGCAGCAGGAGCAGCCGGGTGACCATGTCGCCGTACCGCTCCACATGGGCGGTGAACCGGTCGTGGTCCATAGGCACACCTTCTTTCGTGTGTGGTTTGAGGTCCCTCACCCATAACACGCGGGAGGGGAGGAAAAGGTTCCCCGGGAAATATTTTTTGGCAAAAAAGAAAACTCCCCCGCAGGGGAGAGGGCAAGGTTTGGCCTGACGGGCGAAGCCTTCCCCCAGTGGGGGAAGGTGCCCCGCATAAGCGGGGCGGATGAGGGTGGCCAAAGGCTCCGCCTTTGGAAAAACGGTTTTCCCGACCTCATTTCTTTTGGCAGCCACAGCAAGGGCGGCCCTTGCCACCCCATGAGGCCGTCCCGCCCTCCGGGGGGTGACTTTTTGTTCGCGCAAAAAGTCACCAAAAACGCGCTTAGGGGGTGGGCCCCGGATGAAGCTCCGGCCAGAGGGCGGCCGGGCTCCATAGGGCCCTCACCCCCTAAGGACCCCCATTTTACGGGAGAGCAGGATAGGGTGATGAAGTGTTCTCCGTCCGGCGCTGGGGTAAGCCGACACACTCTGCCCCTAAGTTCCGCTGCCGCGCGTCGTCGCAAAGTCCGCTCAACTTCATTTCCGCCTAATGGCGAAAATTTCGTTTGCTTCCTTGCTCCTCCTTTCCCCATCGTACCCGCTTCGCTGGGCTCCGACGGGGACCCCTTTGGGCGGTTGTGGCAACTCGCCGGACCCTCGGGGCACGCCTGCTGCCGACGAGCCATCCTGGCTAGGCGCTCTGCCGTGGGCCGCAGGCAGTGCTGCTCTGGCACGCATCAGCGGCCCACGGGAGTGCGTCTGGCTAAAGCCACGCTGGGACTAGGCGTGTCCCGAGGGCCTGACAGGCTACTACAACTGCCAATGGAGCGGTGAGCGGAAATGGGGAGTAGGGAGCGTCCTATTACCACAACGCCGGAAAGAAAAGGGCGCATTATCTGGATGGGCCCCCGTAAAAATGGGGGTCCTTAGGGGGTACGGGCCCTATGGAGCCCGGCCGCCCTTTGGCCGGGACTTCATCCGGGACCGTACCTCTTAAGTGCGTTTTTGGTGACTTTTTGCGCAATCAAAAAGTCACCCGCCGGAGGCCCCGGCGGGCCCCATGTGGTTGCAAGGGCCCTGCCCTTGCCTTACTTCGGCCTTCTGGCGTGGAGTTCCGTCACCACGGCGTCGATCCAGCCCCGGACCTTGGCCGCGTCCTCCTGGCTCATGGCGGTGGGGTCGTAGTGGAAGCAGCAGCAGTCGGTGACGCACTCGCTGCTCATGCGCACCAGCAGCCCGTCCTTGCGGAAGGAGCCGTCCACGCACATACTGTCCACCCCGTAGGTGGCGTGTTCAGGGTCCAAGAGCTCCTTGATGATGTCGAACATGAGGTAAAAGTCCTCCTCGCCGCTGTATCCGGTGACGGACACCAGCACCTGGCCGTTTTTCAGTTGGATATCCTGGGTCATGATGAAACCTCCGATCAGCATTTTTTCCAGTATAGCATATTTTGCCTGGTATGCCAAGGGCGGGAAAGGGGGATACTGGAAGCATCTGAACGAAGGAGGTACATTCCATGGATCTCGAGAAGAGCAAGACCAGGGAAAATCTGATGCGGGCCTTTGCAGGCGAAAGCCAGGCCCGGAACCGCTACACCTTTGCCGCCGAGCAGGCCAGGGAGCAGAAGCTGGAGGTGGTGGCCCGGGTGTTCGAGTTCACCGCTGACCAGGAGCTGGCCCACGCCAAGGTGTTCTATGACGCCCTCCAGCCCTCGGTGAGCCGTAATTTAACGGTGGACGGCAACTATCCCATCGACCTGTATCCCGACCTGCTGGGCCACCTGCGGGCAGCCAATCACAATGAGCTCCAGGAGTGGGAGCACGACTACGCCGGCTTTGCCAAGATCGCGGCGGAGGAGGGCTTCGACCTCATCAGCAAGACCTTTGAGATGATCGCGGGCATCGAAAAGACCCACGCCGACCGCTTTGAGCGCTTTGCCGCCCTGATGGAGCGGGATCAGCTGTTCTCCTCTCCTCAGGAGGAGACGTGGATGTGCCTCAACTGCGGACAGATCGTCCACTCCACCACGGCTCCCGCCCAGTGCCCCGTGTGCAGGCACGGGCAGGACTTTTTCATCCGGCTGCCCATGGCGCCCTTTGTGGGGTGATACGGCAGGACACATCTTCCAGGGACTGAGATTGGCAGAGTTATGTCAAATAAAATGGGGGTTTGGAAAAGGTGGAAACTCCAGCTCCCGGGATTGACAAAAACTGTGGATATTCCGGAAAAGCATTGGGGCGCAGCTGAGGAAAGGCTGTGGAAAACTCTGTGGAAGTTGTGGATAACTTTTTGTATCGGGAATTATGCAACGGATTATGTCACTGAAAAATGGCGGGGAAAAAGCCGGGAAAGCCTTGATATCTAGTGGGGCAGGGGAGGGGCATCCCTCCCCTGCCGGTGGAGAAAATACAAGGGGTATAGGGAGAAATGGGGCAAAACTGGCGAGAACGTCTCTTGACGGGAGACGGCAGACCGTGGTATGATTGCCTTGCTGTATGACTGACGGAAGTGGAGGACCACATGGAGTACAGCCGGCGTTTTGGTGCGCCGCATTTGCCGACCGTCTGGGCGCACATTTTTTGGTGCGCCCTTTTTTATTTGGGCGCGGAAGGAGAGAGCGAACATGAAGACAGACATCGAGATCGCACAGGCCGCGAGCATGCTCCCCATCAGCCAGGTGGCCGCCCGGGCGGGCATCGGGGAAGAGCAGCTGGAGCACTACGGCAAGTACAAGGCCAAGCTGGACCTGACCGGTCTCCGGGACATGCCCCGGAAGGGCAGGCTCATCCTGGTCACGGCCATCAACCCCACCCCGGCGGGGGAGGGCAAGACCACCACCTCCGTGGGCCTGGCCGACGCCCTGGCACGGCTGGAGAAAAACGTGCTGCTCTGCCTGCGGGAGCCCTCTCTGGGCCCGGTGTTCGGCGTCAAGGGCGGCGCCGCTGGAGGCGGGTACGCCCAAGTGGTGCCCATGGAGGACATCAACCTCCACTTCACCGGCGACTTCCACGCCATTGGTGCTGCCAACAACCTGCTGGCCGCCA
>JAHZFC010000004.1 GCA_019421525.1 Clostridiales bacterium | reverse complement strand
CTATGACGAGGGTCTCATGGTGCTGGTCCACGCCGGGGCGGACCCCGTCTCACCCGGGGTGACCCGCTGCACCCCGGAGATGATAGCCAAGGCCATGCCCCTGCTCCGCCAGGGCACCTTTATCGCCGCCCACCTGGGGGGGCACCTGATGCTGGACGACGCCATGGAGCACGTTATCGGCTCTGAGGTGTATATCGACACCAGCATGGCCGCCATGTACTACTCGGACGTCCGGTGCCGGCAGGCCATCCTGGCCCACGACCCGGACCGGGTGCTGTTTGGCTCCGACTCCCCCTGGGACGACCAGGCCACCGCCGCCCGGATCGTCCACCGGATGCGGCTTGGCGATCGGCTGGAGGAACAGGTCCTCTGGGGCAACGCCGCCCGCCTGCTCCAGCAGGCCGGGGTAGCCCTGCCGGAGCGAATGGACGCAGCTTCTGCGTGACAGGGAAAAAGAAACGTGCCGTTCCGCCAAGTGCGGAACGGCACATTTTGTTATCAGCGTGAAGCCTCACAGCTCCGGGGTCTGCTCCGGTCTCTTCCGGCGGGAGCGGAGGGGCGCGCCGCTGCTGGCGGGGATGCGGTACACCACCAGGTAGGCCACGATGCACACCACCAGAGCCACCAGGATGTCCAGCGCGGAGTGCTGCTTCAAAAACACGGTGGAGATGCTGATAAGGACGGCGGACACCAGGAAAAAGACCCGCCAGCCAGGGCTGGTGAACCGCTTCACATCCCACGAGGCGAACAACACCGCCAGAGAGCCCACCACATGGAGGGAGGGGCATACGTTGGTGTTGGTATCGAACTGGTAAAAATACCGGAGGAACCGGGTGAGAACGTTGTCCCGGGGAAATTCCGTGGGGCGCAGGTGCTGAGTGTTGGGGAACAGGAAGAAGATGACCAGCGCGGCGGAGTAGGTGAGGATGATGAAGTACATCATCCGGCGGAAGGCGCGCACGTCGAACAGCAGGGTGTACAGGTGCATCCCCACGAGAAAGACGAACCAGAATAAGTACGGGATGAGGAACCACTCACAAAAGGGGATGTACTCGTCCAAAGCGCAGTACATGATGTGGTACTCGTCCACCTCCACGCCCCGCTCCGCAAACCAGAACAAAAGTCCGAACAGCGGCCAGTAGAGCAGCAGCTTCAGATGGCGGAACTGGTCTGTATTGAGCTTGTCGAGGCGGAACTGTCTGTAGTCCACCGCCGGTCTCTGATGTGTCATAGCAGCCTCCACCTGCAGCGCCCAGGCAAGGATCAGCCTCTCCGCGCAGCCATGCGCGGAGAGACCGCCCGGGCGGTCTCTATGAGTAGCTATATTATAGTGTACTACGTGGAAAAAGGAAAGAGGAAAATTCTTAAAGTTTTCTTACGATGCGGGCGCATGCCAAAGGCATAGCCTTTGGATAAGCACCCTCAAGGACACGATCCTTGAAATGCTCCAAGGGGCGGCGCCTTTGAACGCAAAAGCGGGGCGGGAGATGACTCCCGCCCCGTTTGTATCTCTATCAGCCGTCCTTCAGGCAGTTGCGCTTGATGCCCAGGATCTCACGGGCCTCCTGGGCGGTGGCGATCTCACGGCCGGCCAGCTTGGCCAGCTCCACCGCCCGCTTCACCAGCATCTCGTTGGTGGCGATGACCTTGGTGCCGTCAGGCTGCTTGCCGTAGAGGATGTTGTCCTCCAGGCCCACCCGCAGGCCGTCGCAGCCCAGGGACAGGCCGGCCAGCATCATGGGCATGTGGGCCTTGCCGATGCCGGAAACGGACCAGGTGGCCCCGACGGGCAGCTTGTTCACCAGGAAGGCCAGGTTCTCCGTGGTGCCGGGCATGGATCCGCCCACCCCCATGATGAACTGGATGTGGGGGGGCTGGGGGATGTTCCACTTGTTGACGTAGTACATCACCGAGTCGATGTGGCCGGTGTCGAACACCTCGAACTCGGGCTTGATGTCCTCCTTCACCACCTCCTGGCTGAGCAGGTTGAGGAACCGGGGGCTATTCTCGAAGATGTAGCTGTTGGACCAGTTGAGGGTGTTGGGGTCAAAGGAGCACATCTCAGGGTGGAGGGCGCTCAGGTGCTGGAGCCGCTTCTGGTCCTCGTACTCGCCGCCGGAGGTGGTCAGGTTGATGATGATGTCCACGTTCTCCCTGGCGCACAGCTCCCGGGTCTTTTCCACCGCCTCAGTGAACTTCTGAAGGCTCATGGACTTGTAGCCGATCTGCATCACGCCGTCCACCATCTTGTCCTCCCGGACGTGGATGTGGGCGATGGAGGCCCCCGCCTTGGCGCAGGCCACGATCTGTTCGGCCAGCTCGTCGGCGGTGTAGGGGACGGTGGGGGCCTGGGCCTTCTTGGTGCCGGCCCCGCACAGGCAAACCTGGATCATGATCTTATTGGATTTAGACACCTTATCTCACTCCTAAATTTCAACTTGAAGTTATTTTCTTCTTTGGCAGACCGAACGGTCAATCGCACATCTCGATGACTGTGGCCTGGCCCATGCCCCCGGCGATGCACAACGTGGCAAGGCCGTACTTCAGGCCCCGGCGCTTCATCTCGTGGACCAGGGACACGATGATCCGGCAACCGGAGGAGCCCACGGGGTGGCCCAGGGCGATGGCTCCGCCATTGACATTGATGATGTCCATCTTGTCCTCCCAGCCCAGCAGCTTGATGCAGCCCAGGGACTGGGCGGCAAAGGCCTCGTTGAGCTCGATGAGCTGGATGTCGTCCATGGTCAGCCCCGCGTTCTCCAGGGCCTTGGGGACGGCGTACACCGGGCCTAAGCCCATCAGCCGGGGGTCACAGCCGGCGGTGCCCATGCCCCGGATCTTGGCCAGGGGCTTGAGCCCCAGCTCCTTGGCCTTGTCCGCGCTCATGAGCAGCACGGCGGAGGCGCCGTCGTTGCGGCCGGAGGAGCTGCCCGCGGTGACGGTTCCGGTGAGCTCTGCCGAGCCGTACAGCCGGCCTTCCTCGTCCTTGCGGATGTTGAAGCAGGGCTTGAGCTTGGCCATCTTCTCCTCGCTGGTGTCCCGGCGGGGGAACTCGTCGGTGTCAAAGACGATGGGGGGCTTCTTCCGGCCCTGGGGGACCTCCACGGGGACGATCTCGTCCTTGAATTTGCCAGCGTCGATGGCGGCCACCGCCCGGCGCTGAGAGGTGAGGGCGAATTCGTCCTGCTCCTGCCGGGTGATGTGCAGCTCCTGGGCGATGTTCTCCGCCGTGGCCCCCATGTTGTACCGGCCGTACATCTCCTGGGGCTGGGAGCGGAACTGTCCCTCGGTGAGGGCGTCCACCAGCTCGGTGTTGCCGGTGCCCAGGCCCCAGCGGGCATTGCGCAGGTAGAACACCGCGTTGGACATGGACTCGGTGCCCCCGGCGATGACCACGTCGTTGAGGCCGCACATGATGCTCATGGCGCCGTTCTGCACGGCGGTCATGGCGGAGGCGCACTGGCGCATGACGGTGTAGGCGGAGGCGGTCTCCGGGATGCCAACCTTCAAGGCGGCCATCCGGGCGATATTGGGCTCGTCAGAGGTCTGGCGGCAGTGGCCCAGCACCACCTCGTCCACCTCCTTGGGGTCCAGGCCGGAGCGGTCCAGGGTGCCCTTGAGCACCGCGCAGGCCAGGTCGTAGGCGGACAGGGGCTTGAGGGAGCCGCCCATGCTGCCCACGGCAGTCCGGCAGGCTTCCACGATGACGACGTCTTTCATAACAAAGTCTCCTTTAACGGTCCGTTTGGGCTGGCGTGGGGGTCACACCCGCTCCAGATAGGTCTCCGCCACATAGTGGTCGGAGTCGGTGAACGCCTCATAGGTGACGCTCTTGTAGCCGTCCATGGTGATCTCGATGGTGAACTTCTTGTTCTTGGGCAGGTCCTCGAACTCCCAGTCCCCCGCCCAGTTGGTGTCCATCTCGAACACGGTGCCGCACTCGCAGGTGGCCTTGACATGGGCGCCGATGGCCACCTCTTCCTCCTCGGCGGGCAGGAACACGGTACCGGCCAGGAACACGGAGGGGATGTTCAGGTGGACCACCGAGGAGCCCTGATCCCCCAGGCACTCCAGCTGGGTCACCTTGCCCTGGGCGATGCGCTTGGAGATCTCGCTGTCCGGGTCGTCCAGGTCGCCGAAGATCAGGGCCTGGTTGGGGCAGGCCTCCACGCACCGGGGCTCCTTGCCGGGGTAGTCAGGGTCGTCCAGCAGGTGAGCGCACATGGTGCACTTCTGGGGGATCTGCTCCTCCTCGTTCCAGTACACCGCTCCCACCGGGCAGGCGTCCACGATCTGCTTTTGGCCCTTGGCCTTGACGGGGTCGATGATGACGATGCCGTCGTCGCGCTTGTATACCGCCCCGTCCCTGGCCGCGGCCATGCAGGCGGGATCGTCGCAGTGGGAGCAGGGGGTGGGGACGGTGGCGGTCTTGATGCGCCGCTCGTTGTCCCCCCGCTCCCACTCCCGGATGTCCATCCAGAACTGGCCCATGTGGGGCTGGGCCTTGGAAACGGTGGTGTGCCAGCCGCAGTGCTCGTCCTTACAGGCCATGAAGCAGGCGTAGCAGGCCATGCAGCGGGCGGAGTCGATGGCAATGCCGAATTTCATCTCACTTGGCCTCCTTTTCGCCAAAGAGCCAGTCGGCCTCGGCGGATGTTTTTTCGCAGCGGAACATCTGCTGGGCGTCCACCGCCTCCAGGATGTGCTCGAAGCCCTGGCCGGGGTTGGGGTCAGGCTCGGCCTTGCAGATGTCGATGTTGCAGGAGTTGGGCACCATGGCGGGGATGTAGTCGCCCATGAGCCGGCCCGGGGTCAGGATGTTGACGCAGCCGCCCTTGTCCGCGGAGATCTCGCCGTACTTCACCGGGTTGTAGATGCCGGAGGAGGTGTAGGCGTGGATCGTCTCGGGCATGACACGGCGGGTGATGTGGGCCGAGCAGAGCACGGTGCCCCGGCCGTTGAACAGCGCCACGATGTCCCCCTCCTTGATGCCCTTGGCCTGGGCGGTCTTGGGGTTGATGCGGGCCACCAGGTAGGGGTTGCCGTTGACGATGCGGCGGTTCTGGGGGATCTCCCACAGCCAGGTGGCGTGCTGCTGGTAGTGGGTGTGGTAGTCGAAGCGGGGGTGGGGGGAGATCATCTGGAAGGGATATTTGTCCGCGGAGATGGACTTGTGGCCCTCCCAGGAGTCCTTGTACTGGGCGATGGGGGTGCGGATCTCGTCATCCGGCTCCCAGTACAGCAGGGACTCGGACACGAACTCGAACTTACCGGACAAGGTGCCCAGCTTGCCCTCCTCCTGGAAGATCTTATGGTTGGGGGTGTCGCAGGGGCGCTCCTCGGCGAACCACTGGAAGCCGGGGTATTCGTCCCACTTCTCGATCAGGCCGGTCTTGGGGTCCTTGTTCTCTTCCTTGTAGGACACCGGGGGGATGTAGTAGCCCTTCTGCTTGAAGTCCTCCCAGCTCATGTGCTTGGGCAGGTCGGAGAACTGGTAGAAGCGCTTGACCCAGCCCTCCTCGTCCCGGCCCTCGGTGAACTCCTCGCCCCAGCCAAGGCGGGCGGCCACCTGGGAGAAGATCCAGAAGTCGGAGCGGGAGTCCCACAGCGGCTCGATGGCCTTGTCCTGATAGACGATGACCTGCCAGGAGTTGCCGGTCTGGGAGTGGGAGCAGTAGCCGCCGTTGCCGGAGTTGCCCACCTCGCCGATGTCCACCCGCTCCAGGTTGGTGCAGGCGGGGAGGATCACGTCGGCCATGCGGCCCTCGCGGTTGAGGTGGATGTCCTGGTTGACCACGAACTCCAGCTTGGGGGACTTGTACATCTTGACCCACTTATTGGTGTCCAGCATGGTGCCCATGAAGGAGCCGCCGTACCGCCAGAACATGTGGACCTCGCTGCACCCGGGCATGGGGTAGACGTGGCGGGTGAACTCGAAGTCCAGGCCACCGCCGCAGAAGCCCTCTCCCAGCCACTCGTAGTGGCCGTCCAGCACCGCGTCGGGCAGGTTGGTGCGGTACAGGGTCTGCTGCACCTCGTTGACCGCCGGGTGGTCGGCCACCGGGGCGTTGGCGATGGAGGACAGGGGGTCGGAGTAGCCGCCGAACCAGAAGTTATAGTTCATGGGTCCGCCGCAGGTGCCGGTCCACATATTGCGGCCGGGCTTGCCCATGCCCTGCATGGCCAGCAGGGAGACGATGAGCCGGGCAAAGTCGGTGCCGCCGGTGGTGCGGCACACGCCGCCGAAGCCGCCGCGCATGCCGGAGCCGGCCATGGTGCGGGTGGAGGCCCAGCGCCGGGCGATGGCCTTGATGTCCGCGGCCTTCACCCCGGTGAGCTCCTCCGCCCAGGCGGGGGTCTTGGGAGTGGCGTCAGGGCCTAAGCCCAGGATGTGGTCCTTCCACTCGTCGAAGCGGTGGCCGTGCTTGGCGATGTACTCCTTGTCATAGGTGCCCTCGGTGATCCACACATAGGCGATGGCCTCGCACAGGGCCGCGTCGGTGCCCATCCGGGGGGCGATCCACTTGTCCGCCTGCTTGACGGAGGAGAAGTTGTTGAAGGGGTCGATGTAGATGAACTGCACCCCGGCCTCCTTCATCCACCAGCGCCACAGGGCGGACTCCTGGGCGGAGTAGCCGCCGCGGGTGGTGTCCGGGTCGTGGGACCACATGATCATGGTCTCGGTGTTCTTCATGGCGTCGTGGAGCATATCGAAGGGCTCGGGCCCGCCCAGACGCCAGTAGTAGCCGTAGGTGTGGGGGGTGCCCCAGTGGAAGCCCTCCCAGGAGTCGGGGTTGTCCATGATGCGGGTGTAGCCCAGCATGGAGAAGAACCGCTTGAACAGAGAGATCTTGTATCCGCACAGGCCCCAAGAGTGGTGGGAGGAGGTGATGGCAGTGACCGCCTCCTTGCCGTAGGTGCCCTGGATGCGGCGGATCTCCCGGGCCACCAGGCCCAGGGCCTCGTCCCAGGAGGCCCTGCGGTAGCCGGACTTGCCCCGGTTCTCGGTGTTGCGGTTCTGGCCGTCGGGAGTCTCCACGAAGTCCTCCCGGATCATGGGGTATTTGATGCGGTCGTAGGAATAGGTGCGGTCCTTTTCCGTGAAGCCCAGCAGGGACAGGGTGGTCTTTCGCTGGGGGGTGTACTCCTTGCCGTGGGCCTTGATGACCCATCCGGGGGCGTCGTCGTCGGTGAGGACGATGGGCCGGACCCGGCGGATCTTGCCGGTGGCCAGGTCGGTGTGGACGGTCAGCGGGCCGCCCACGCAGATGCTATGGGTGATCTTTTCCTTTGCCATTTCCACTCCTCCTCACTGTACCTCGACCATGGCCCTGGCATAGTCGGAATCAGGGTCGATCTCCGTCATGGTGCCCACATACTTGCCGTCCTTCCACTCAAAGCACCGCAGGTCGAACACCTCCACCACAGGGACCCACCAGATCTTCCCGTCGGGCCCCTGGTACTTGGCCCCGGCCCGGAACTGGTGGAGCACCATGGGGCGGCCATCCTTGTCCTTGGCAGCGCTCTGGTAGTTCTGGTTCTCATAGGCGTTGACCATGCCGTACTTCTCGAACCGGCGCAGGCCCACGCCCTTCCAGCTGCCGCTGTCCTCGATGCCCTTCTCGATGGCGGCGACCACGCCGCGGGTGGGCATCCCGTACCCCTCGAAGCCCTCGTACCACACCCGGAAGGCGCAGGTGATCTGGCTGGGACAGGCCAGCACCAGTTCCTTCGCCCGGGCCGCGATGTCGGCGTCGGAGAGGGTCTGCATCCCCTGGGGGGTGCGGATCGTGTGATTCATCTCCATACCTCCTTATGTTGTGTGCTCGCTGTGTGCCGGGGCCGCCCCGGCGGGGGAAATGCAAGTGCTGAGGCCCTTGACCTGTTTTCAAGGACTGTGTCCTTGAGACGCTGTTTTTCCGACCCCATTTCTTTTGTCTTGCCAAAAGAAACGGTCAGGAAAGCCGCCCCCGGCTTTTCGGGGTCAGGTTTCGCCTGACGGCGACCTTCTTTTCGCTCGTGCGAAAAGAAGGCAAAAGCACGCCGGGGGTCAGGCGCGGATGAACTTCAAGCGCCCAGGGCGCGCTTTCGTTCTAAGCGCCTGCACCCCCGGACCCCCGTTTTACGGGAGTCCACCCCAAAAATTTGTCTGCCGATTTCCGGCGTTGCGGTAAGCCGACACTCCCTACCCCTAATTGCCGCTGCCGCTCTGCTGGCAGTTATAGAGCTCTGCCGGGCCCACGGAACACGCCTGGTCACAGCATAGGCTCGGCCAGGCGCTCTACCGTGGGCCGCTGGGAGTTATGCCTCTGTCGGTATCAGCGGCAGCAGAAAGCGGCGCTTCATGTATCCTGACTTCATGCGCCGGTCAGTAGGCGGGCGCACCGAAGGGCCAGTCAGCGCTTTTCTTTGGATTTCAAAAACCGTTTCTTTTGGCGCATACAAAAGAAATGGTTTTTGGAGAATACGTCCCAAGGGCGCCAGCCTTCGGCCCTTCCTGGCCCTCTAGGCCATGAAGTCGTGGTCCTCCACCGGCAGCTGGCCGATCATGTCCAGGAACTCGATGATCCCCTGCTCGGCGGCCACCATCACCCCCATGGGGTGCATATCCGGGCCGTAGCGGATCTCAAAGAGCTGGTCGGCCAGATTGGCCAGGTTCTTGATGACCGCCCGGTGGGCCTCATCCATGGGGAAGGCCTTCTGCCGGCCCTCCTCCGCCCCCAGCGGGTGGATGAAGCAGCGGTACATCCCCTGGTGGATGAAGGCGTAGAGCACCTCGTTTTTGGACAGGATCCCCGCCATGTGCCCCGCCTCCAGGCAGGCCATCAGCTTTTCCCCGTCCTTGGCCAGTGGGGCCAGGCTCACCCTGTCCTCCTGCTCCTGGGCGTCCTCGTGCTCAGCCGTCTGATCTGCCAAATCCCTGCACCTCCCCCTCAATGAGCTGCCGGAGAACGCTCCAGAGCAGCTGATCTTACAGATACATTCTAAACCTTGGAACGGTACCAAAGTCAATCGTTTTTGGCGGGTGCGCGGTGTTGAGATCGAGCTGCTGATATGCCGCCCCCATCCCTTGCCTCTGTTTCGTTCGGTTTTGTTTGGTTTTGCGTGAGTGCCCGCGGCCGATAACAGGCGGCAGGTTGTGACCAGGCCATGATTTTCTGTGTCCCAAAGCCGGGTTTTCCGGTACAATAGAAGCAGAAGAAATCGGCCTATCATCCCGTGTTCACATAAGGAGGCGCGGCATGTCCAACAAGTTTCAGCCAGAGTCCCAGGCCCTGGTCAGTTACAGCCTGATGGGCCCCGAGAGCGGCGGCCCCTGCCTGGTGGATTCCAACCAGAACCGCATCACCCGCATCCGGCCCTACGCCTATGACAAAGCTTATACCGACGCCCACTGCAACCCCTGGAAGATCGAGGCCCGGGGCCAGACCTTCACGCCCCCCGACCGGGTGACCATCACCCCCCTGGGGCTGGGGTACAAGAGCCGGGTGTACTCCCCCAACCGGGTGAAGTACCCCCTCAAGCGGGTGGACTGGGACCCCAAGGGGGAGCGCAACCCCCAGAACCGGGGCAAGAGCAAGTATGTGCGCATCTCCTGGGACGAGGCCGCCCAGATCTGCGCCGACGAGCTCAAGCGGATGAAGGAGACCTACGGCCCGGAGGCGGTGCTGTGCGAGAGCGACATGCACGGCGAGGGCAAGCGGGTGGCCCCCAGCCACGGCTGCCCCAACCGGCTGCTGGCCCTCATGGGGGGGTACACCCTCCAGATGCGCAACATGGACTCCTGGGAGGGGTGGTACTGGGGGGCCAAGCACGTGTGGGGGTGCGAGCCGGTGGGCGAGATGGCCCCCACCGCCAACCTCTACCCCGACATCGCCCAGCACAGCGATATGCTCCTGTTTTGGGGATGTGACGCGGAGACCACCCCGCTGGGCGTGGTGTCCCATATGCCCTCCCGGCTGTGCTACTGGTTCACCGATCTGGGCATCGAGTGCGTGTATATCTGCCCGGACCTGAACTACGCTGCCGCCGTCCACGCGGACAAGTGGATCCCCATCCTGCCCAACACCGACGCGGCCCTCCAGCTGGCCATCGCCTACATCTGGCTGACCGAGGGCACCTATGACAAGGACTACATCGCCACCCACGCCTACGGCTTTGACAAGTTCGCCGCCTATGTGCTGGGAGAGGAGGACGGCGTGCCCAAGACCCCCAGGTGGGCCAGCGAAAAGTGCGGCGTCAAGCCCTGGACCATCAAGGCCCTGGCCCGGCACTGGGCGAAAAAGACCACCTCCATCCTCCACGGCAACGGCGGCTGCTACATCCGGGGCCCCTACGCCACCGAGCCCGCCCGGCTGGAGGTCATGCTGCTGGGGATGCAGGGGCTGGGCCGCCCCGGCGTCCACCAGGGCAAGATGATCGAGTGGAACATGTGGGCCCGGGACTTCCCGGTGCCCTATCAGGGGGACTTCGCCCCCAAGGTGCCCCAGATCTGCGACTGCCTGCGGGCGGTGGACGGGGACCTGCCCGACGACATCGATATGCGCCGGTACGACCTGAACGACTACCAGAAGGAGAAGGCCCCGGAGCTGGAGGAGCTGTTCCGCAAGCTGCCCGCGCCCAAGCAGTTCATCCCCCGGTGCCTGGTGCACAAGGCCATCGTGGACGGCCACGCGGAATGGTACGGACTGCACTGCTTCTCCTCCAGCCAGCAGCCGGACAAGAACAACTACCGCAAGCCCACCAATATCTATCAGTTCGACAAGATCGTCTATCCCCGGCCGGGGCTGAGCCGGGTGCACATGATCTGGACCGACTCCCCCTGCAACGTCACCTGCTGGAACAACGGGAACCTCTTTACCGAGGCCTACCGGGACCCGTCCATCGAGACGGTGATCGCCCAGCACCCCTGGCTGGAGAACGACTGCTATTTCGCCGACCTGATCCTCCCCGTGTCCACCAAGCACGAGATGAGCGACCTGTGCAACGACCTCTCCTCCGGGGTGTACCAGTCGGTGTACATCACCGACCCCTGCTGCCCTCCCATCGGGGAGTCTCTCACCGACTTCGACGTGTGCGTCAAGGTGGCGGAAAAGCTGGGCCCGGAGTATGTCCGGGCCTACACGGGCAACGGCCTGACCGAGGCCGACCGGGTGCGGTTCTTCTACGCCGCCTCCGGCTGTGAGGACTATATGAGCTGGGAGCAGTTCAAGGAGCGGAAGATCTTCGTGGTCCCCTGCAAGCCGGACGCCCAGCAGATCCCCGCGGGCATGTACGGCTTCTACTCCGACCCCAAGAACAACCCCCTGTCCACCCCCACCGGGCTGCTGGAGTACTCCTCCACCGACATTGAAAAGTATATGCCCGACGACCCGGAGCGCCCCCCGGTCCCCCACTGGATCGAGAAGAGCGAGAGCCACGACGAGCGTCTGAGCTCTGAGCGGGCCAGGAAATACCCCCTGCTGTGCATGTCCAACCACGGCCGCTGGCGGATGCATGCCCAGTGCGACGACATCATCTGGAACCGGGAAGTGGAGACCATGAAGATCCGGGCCTGGGACGGCTATCAGTACGAGCCCATGTGGATCCACCCGGACACGGCGGCGGAGCGGGGCATCAAGCACCACGACATCGTCAAGATCTTCAACGAGCGGGGCATCGTGCTGTGCGCGGCCTATGTGACCCAGCGCCTGATCCCCGGGGTGGTCTATGTGGACCACGGCGCCCGCCTGGACCCCATCATCCCCGGCTGGCTGGACCGGGGGGGCTGCATCAACTGCATCACCCCCACCTCCATGACCAGCAAGAACTCCACCGGCATGGCGGTGTCCGGCTTCCTGGTGGAGTGCCAGAAGGTCACCGACGAGGAGTACAAAGAGTGGTCCACCACCTACGCCCAGGCGTGGAACCGGCCCCTCCACCCGGACGCGGGGGTGTGCCTGGCCGGGTGGCTGGCGGACCCGGCCCAGGACGAGGACCCCACCGACGGCGTGCGCTGCCTCAAGGACAAGCGTGACGTGCCCCTGGGCAGCGTGGAGCCCCATGTGGTCCGCCCCTTCGCCCCCTGCCCGCCCATGCAGTTCGAGCGCCATCCCTGGCCCGAGCGGGCCTGATCTTCCGGTTTTCCGGCATCACTCCACTTTCGATGGGAGGCACTTCCATGTCCAAAGTCTTTGTCATCGACGTCGCCCGGTGCTCCGGCTGCCACAACTGCCAGCTGGCCTGTAAGGACGAGCACTGCGAGAACGACTGGCGGCCCTACGCCGCCCCCCAGCCCCCCACGGGCCAGTTCTGGTGCAAAGTCACCGACCACCCCCGGGGAACCATTCCAAAAGTCAAGATCCACTACATCCCCACCCTGTGTGACCACTGCCAGGACGCCCCCTGCATTGCCGCAGGCGGCGGCGCGGTGTACCGCCGGGAAGATGGCCTGGTGATCATCGACCCGGAGAAGGCTGTGGGCATGTCCGACCTGCCCGCCGCCTGCCCCTACGGGGCCATCTTCTGGAACGAGGAGCTGTCCCTGCCCCAGAAGTGCACCGGCTGCGCCCACCTGCTGGACAACGGCAGCGACAAGCCCCGGTGTGTAGAGGCCTGCCCCACCGACGCCCTCCAGTTCGGCGAGGAGGAGGAGCTGGCCGACCTGCTGAGGGACGCGGTGGTCCTCCATCCGGAGTACGGCACCGCCCCCCGGGTGTACTACCGGAACATCCCCGGCTGCTTTTTGGGCGGCCTGGTGTACGACCCGGAGGAGGAAGAGGTGGTCATCGGCGCCGCCGTCACCCTCACCCTGGCCGACGGGACGGCGTATGAGACGGCCACCGACGACTTCGGCGACTTCTGGTTCAAGGACCTGCCGGAGACCACGGCCAGCGTCACCATCCGGGCGGAGGGCTACCGGCCCAGGACCTTTGACGGCCTGGACACGACCCAGTGCCCTAACCTGGGGGATGTGCCGCTGGAAAAGGCACGGTAGACCCCTGAAAAAGGCGGCGCTTTTCGTTGTGAAAAGCGCCGCCTTTTGGAATATCATATGTCGTTTTCTGTCCGGTGGCGGTCTGGTCATCCCCGCCTCCGCCGGAGGACGCAGCCGATGCAGCTGACCAGAAACATCACGACCCAAATGGCAATATAGTCGGGCCAGATCTCAAGAACGGGCATCACGAGCTGGAATAGAGGGGTCAAAAGGGTAGATGCCAGAGTCAGGAAGGGGAGAAAATACATCTGGGATACAGTACCGAAAAAGCCGTGCCAATATTGCTTCAGGACCAGCACCTGGTATAAGCCCAGCCCCAGCATCACCAGCCCCACGGCGCACAGCAGAAACGCCTGCCACAGGGGGCTTCTCTCCGGGGATGACGCCCGGTAGGCCAGGTGACCCCACAGGAACAGGAGAACTGCCTCCAGAATGGCTAAGAGAAAGCCGTTGAGGGGAAGGGGCAGGAGCAGGATGTAGCTCAGCGCGTAGCCCGCCACCAGCGGGACGAGGCCCAGCAGGAGAAGATTGCAGGTCCTTGGCATATGGGGTACCTCCTTTACGTGACGGGATCGGTCAGGAAAAGTCTACCAGAAATAGGCAGAGGCGTCAACTGCCTGCGCAAAAACGCCCGAACGGCCGATGGCCGTTCGGGCTGTGCAGCTTGTTGAAAAAGCCCCGCAGATAAGTGAAACTCATGATCTATGATCATGTAAGTTGAACTTATGCAAAGCGTTCGCGCCGTTAGGCGCGAAAAATTGGAATTTGTTTTCGGCCGCGGCGTATCGTCACGGCAAAGTCCGTTCCGGGCAAAACACCCTGGCGGGTATTCTGCCCTGCACTTCCTTGCCGCTCCTCCCCCATCCAAAACGGAGGGACGTTTTGGATGGGTACCCATTACGAAAACACATCTCGGCCCGCAAACGTGCGAGCTGGCCGTCCGGGGCCCCTACAAAAGCCCAGCGCAAGCGGAATACGGGGCCCCCACAAAACTAGTTTTGTGGGGCAAGGAGCCGCAACGGAATGGATGAGCCTTCGCCGCCAGGCGGAGACGAAGGATATGAAGCTTGCGGCGACGCGGGGAGAGGAGGCGCAAGGAAGCGCGCGCAGTTTTCACCGCTAGGTGGAAACGGAGAAAAGCGGACTTTGCGCCGACGAAGTGCGCTGCGGCGGGCCGGAAAATATCCGTCGAAAAGGCATAGCCTTTTTCGGCGGCGTTGTTACCCCTTGATCTGGGCGCGCAGGATGGGGCGGAAGCAGGGGATGCGGGGCAGGGCCTTGAGCAAAATGGTGCCCAGCACATAGCACACGGCGGTCTCGCCGATGGCGAAGGTCAGGCAGTTCCAGGCCCAGTTGGTCCAGAACGCGCCGTTGATGGCGCCCACATAGGTCCAGGCCCAGATGGGGGGGAGAAAGACCAGGTTCACCAGGATGGGGGGGATGGCGGCCAGATACCACCGGGGCATCTTCATGGTCAGCCAGGCGGCGATGGCGGTGGCCAGGGTGCCGAACACGATGTCCAGCGCCCCCACCGGCGAGGCAAGGTTGACGATGAGGCAGCCGATGGCCAGCCCCGGCGCGGCGGCGGGGAACAGGAAGGGCAGCACGGTGAGGGCCTCGGCGAACCGGAACTGGACGGAGCCGAAGGTCAGGCCGAAGATGTCCCCGAAATAGCCGAGGACGGCGTACAGGGCCGCCACGGCGGCGGCAAAGGTCAGGTCGCGGACGGTAAATTTGCGCATAAAAAAACCTCCAATTTTGATATTTAGAGTGCCGGCGCAAGGCACAGCGGCGGGCGTTCCTACCGGACAGCGTCACGCCGTTGCTGTCCGCGGCTCTCTGCCCGCCGGTTGGACCGGGTCGGAGCCCCGGTCGGGAGGCATTATATCACGGCCTGCCGACGTTGTAAACAGGTTTTTCCCCCAGGCGCCCTGTTGTCAGTCCCTGTCCATCTCCGTTCTGCCAAAAAAGGATCGGCCTGATGAAAAAGCCTCGGAGAGCTCGCGCCGCAGATGCGAGCTCTCCGAGGCTTTTCGCTTTCCCCCCTCACAGGGTCCGATGGGCGTGGCGGGTCACATGGCAGCCCAGATTCACCGCACAGGGCAGCCCGGCGATGTGGGTGCCGAAGGTGTTGATGGACACCCACAGGGCGGTGGTGGTCCCCCCCAGCCCCTGGGGACCGATGCCCAGGCGGTTCACCCGCTCCAGGATGCGCGATTCCATCTCCGCGTAATAGGGGTCCGGGTGGTGCTCCCCCACCGGGCGCAGCAGCGCCCGCTTGGCCAGCTCCGCCGCCACCTCCGAGGTGCCTCCCAGCCCCACTCCCACGATCACCGGGGGACAGGGGTTGGAGCCCGCCCTGGCCACGCAGTCCACGATGTGGTCCTCCACCTGCTCCTGGGTCACCGAGGGGTTGAACATCTTCAGGCTGGACATATTCTCACTGCCAAAGCCCTTGGGTGCGACGGTGATGTCCACCCGATCGCCGGGGACCATACGCAGGTGGAGGATGGCGGGGGTATTGTTGTTGGTGTTCCCCCGGCGCAGGGGGTCGGCCACCACCGACAGGCGCAGATGGCCGTCCACATAGCCCCGGGCCACCCCGTCGTTCACCGCCCCCTCCAGGCTGCCCCCGGTGAGGCGGCAGTCCTGCCCCCAGTCCAGGAACACCACGGCCATGCCGGTGTCCTGACAGATGGGCAGGCCCTTGGCCTGGGCAAACTCATAGTTTTCCTTCAGATCCCCCAGGATGGCCCGGCCCACGCCGGACCGCTCGGTCTCCATGGCCCGGCAGATGGCCCCCCGCAGGTCCTGGGGCAGGACGGTGTTGGCCTGGATACACAGCTCCCGCACCGCGTCGGACAGCTGCTGGAATGTCACTTCTCTCACAATGATACCTCCTGGCCGTCGATCCACACGTGCTGGACCCGGCTTTTGAAGTCAAAGGGGTGGCCGGACAGCACCACCACATCCGCGTCCTTCCCGATGGTGAGGGAGCCCAGCCGGTCGTCCACCCCGGCGATGCAGGCGGCGTTGATGGTGATGGCCGCCAGGGCCTCCTCCTCGTCCATCCCCGCCCGGGCGGCCAGTGCCGCGCACAGGGGCAGGTACTGGATGGGGGTCTCCGGGTGGTCGGTACAGATGGCCACCCGCACTCCCGCCGCGGCCAGTGCCGCCGCGTTGTCCAGGGAAAGGCCCCGCAGCTCCGGCTTGGAGCGGTCGGTGAGAGAGGGCCCGGTGATCACCGGCACCCCCTCCTTGGCCAGAAAGTCGGCGATGAGCCGCCCCTCGGTGCCGTGGACGATGGTCAGGTCCAGGCCGAACTCATGGGCCAGGCGCACCGCCGTGGCGATGTCGTCCGCCCGGTGGGCGTGGAAGTGGGCGGGCACCTTGCCCGCCAGCACCGGGAGCAGGGCCTCCAGAGCGGCGTCAAAGTCCGGCTTGTCCCTCTCCTCCAGCTCCGCCTTCTCCTGCTTGTACTGGTACTCTGTAGCCCTGGACAGCTGCTCCCGGATGAGGGCGGCGGTGGCCATGCGGGTCATGGGCATGGCCTGGCGGCCCTTTCCGTGGACCCGCTTGGGGTTCTCCCCCAGGGCGAACTTCATGGCCGCCGGGGCGCGCAGCACCATCTGGTCGGCGATGACCCCCCGGGTCTTGAGGGCGACCATCTGGCCGCTGATGGGGTTGGCGCTGCCCGGCCCTGTGACCACGCAGGTCACCCCGGCCCGCCGGGCCTCCTCAAAGGCTTCGTCCAGGGGGTCGACCCCGTCCAGAGCCCGCAGCTGGGGGGTGCACGGGGAAGTCTCCTCGTTGACATCCTCCCCCTCAAAGCCCACGGCGGTACCGATCATCCCCAGGTGGCAGTGGATGTCCAGAAAGCCGGGGAGCACATGGCCCCCCTGGACGTCCACCACCGGGCCGAACCGATCCTCCGGGGGCAGGGTGTCCATGGCCCCCACCCCGGCGATGCGGCTGCCCTCCACCCAGACGTAGCCCCGGCCGATCACCGGGCCGTCCATGGTGTGGATGACGCCGTTTTTGATGAGCATGGTCCTTCCTCCTTTCGTCCTCAGAAGGGGTGGATCACCGGCCGGCGGCGGACAAAGGTGGTCACGCCCGCAAAGCCCGCCCGGCGCACCAGCTCCGTCCCCTCCCGTATGCCCGCCGCCACGTCCTGGGGCCGGTGGGCGTCGGAGCCCACAGTCACATACCGCCCTCCGCAGTCCCGGAACCAGCCCAGCACCTCCGGCCAGGCCGCCAGCGCCCGGCCCCGGTCGGTGTTCACCTCCAGGGCGTGGTCCGTCCGGGCCACCTGGGTGAAGATGGCCCGCACCCGCTCCTCATAGTCCGCCAGGGACAGCTCCTGTCCGTCCCTGGCCATATACCGCAGGGGGTAGACGATGTGGGCCAGGCTGTCATAGCAGTCGGGGCAGTCTGTCACCAGGGCCCAGGTGCTGTCCAGGGCGTTCTCCAGCGCCCGGCGGCACCGGTCCGGGTCCCCGGAGAAGTCGGTAAAGTAGAAGTCGATGTTCCCCTCCGCCCCCACCCAGTTGTGCAGGGAGCCCAGCACGAAGTCCAGCTCCTCTCCCGCCCCGGCCAGGACCGCCCGGGCAGCCGCCGGGTCGAAGGGCGCGGAGCCCAGCTCCAGCCCCAGGCGGAGCTGGATCCGCCCGGCCAGGGCCTGTCTGGTCTCAGCCATCTGCGCCAGGGAGGCGGGCCAGTCGAAGCCCGGTGTGGAGCGCCCCTCCCCGTCCAGCAGGTCGCAGTGGTCGGTGACGCACAGCTCGTCCAGCCCGGCGGCCATCGCCGCCCGGGCCATGGCCGGCAGGGGCGCGCCGCTGTCCGGGGACAGCTGGGTATGGGTGTGCACATCTGCAAGATACATCCTGTCGCCCCCTGTTCTTTTTCTCCGCCGCCAAAAAGCGGCAGGATCCGCCACGGGAGTTGTGGTATCCTAAGTCCGCGGACAAAACCGCGGCATGGGTCCGGCCCATGCGGTCATTCCATTCTCCCGCACAATGCGTTTGGCTCTTTTCCGACTCAGGAAAAGAGCCGCTTTTTTATCCCGACGAAAAGGGGCGGGCGAAACGCCCGCCCCTGCCTCACAGCCCCAGTGTGATGCCCTGTCCGTCGGACAGGCCGTCTTTTTTCAGCATATTTTCCAGCACCTCCACGTCAGCGGCGATGTCCATGGCGTCGTCCTGGAACAGCTTATCCAGCTGCTTTTCAAACCCGGCCACCACCTGGTCCATCATGCTCTCGATGCGGGCCTTGGCTGCGGAGATGTTCTCCCCCTCGATGCCCTGGGCCTCCAGCTGGGCATAGGCCCGGAGTATTTTCAGGGTAGTGGGCAGATAATAGTTCAGGAAGGTCCTCAGCTGTCCCTGCCGGTTGGGGTGCTTTTTCTGATAGTCCAGGATCTTCCCGGTGATCTCCTCGATACGGTCGATCTTGGCGCTCATCTCCTCGTCGGGGATGTCGTCATTGACCTGGCGGATCTCCTGGAGGATGGCGTCCTCCCGCTGGGCGTCCTGCTCCTCCTTCTCCTGCTCGGTGGGCTCCTTCTCCGGCTCCGGCGCGCGGTAGCCCATCTCGGTCAGGTAGAGCTTGCCCTCCGCCAGGTCCAGATAGCCCGTGGGCAGGATGCCCTTGGCCAGCATGTGCCTCAGGTCCTTGCACAGCTTGCGCACGGATACGTCAAAGGCGGCGGCCATCCGGGCCAGGTCCACCTCCCGGTTGGCGCCGATATAGGCCAGGTAGTTGACGTACCGCTCACCCCGGCCCCGGCCGCCGATGCCTGCCAGCAGCATGGCCAGCCCACCCAGGAAGAACAGGCCGCAGGCCGCGACGCCCACGATCTCCTCGCTGAAGAAATAGCCATACCGCAGGGAGTCTACCAGCTCAAACAGGGTGGACAGGAAACCCAGGCCGAACACGCCCGAGGTGATGGCCCCGCCGATGATGAGCCCCATGCTGCCGTTGGACTCGGCGGTGGCCTTCTTCTTGCTCCCGGTGCTCTTGGCCTTGGAGCTGCCGGACTTCTTGGCGGAGCTTTTTTTGACCGTCTGACCGCCGGACACCACGGTCTTCTCGCCACCCGCCTTGTGGTAGGTGACATTGG
Organism: Clostridiales bacterium; assembly: GCA_019421525.1. Lineage (GTDB taxonomy): Bacteria > Bacillota > Clostridia > Oscillospirales > Oscillospiraceae > Enterenecus. The sequence continues at coordinate 15,351 of JAHZFC010000004.1, read as the reverse complement.
GCTGGGCCGCGGCGCTCTGGCTGTCCTCCCAGGTGACCTGCTCCCACTCCTGGCTGTCGTAAGGGTGTCCCGCCTGGCGGTCCCGCTCGATGTCATAGGGGTGGCGCTTCACGTTGCCCGAGCGCCAGGTGCTCCCCCGCTTTGCCCCGCCCCGCAGCTTGCTGACCAGCCAGATCAGGGCGATGATCCAGGTCACCGGCGTGGGGATGCAGAACAGGATGATGATGCCGATCCAACTGCCCCAGTCATTTTTTCCGCTGTTTCCCCCGCCGTTTGAGTGATAGTAGGTCGCCATACGATTCAGTTCTCCTCTTTGACCGGCTGTGCCAGCGACTTGCGCCAGCGGCCGGACCAGGTATAATACATGCCCACGGGCACGGAGATGGACGGGGCGATGGCGCAGGCCGCATAGATGCCCACCACGCCCCAGAAACGCTCGAACAAAATGGACAGCACCACCCGGAACACGATGCAGTTGGCAAAGGAGGACAGGAACACCCACCAGGTGTCCCCCGCCCCCAGCATCAAGGCGTGGTAGACCAGGAATACGGCGTAGAACACCTGTCCCAAGATCTCGATGCGCAGGTTGAGCACCGCGTAGTGGATGGCCTCAGGGTCGCCGGTGAACACCCCCACCAGCACTGGAGCGGCCAGCTCCACCACCACGATGATCACCGCCGCCATGGCAAAGGCCAGGCGCATGGCGGTGTACATCACCTGCTTGCCCCGGTCGTACAGCCCCGCCCCCAGGTTTTGGGCCACCATGGAGGCTGCCGCCGTGGAGGTGGCGGAGATGAACATGCCGGACAGGTCCTTGATCTTGCCGGAGTATGCGTTGGCCGCGGAGATGACCGCGCCGTAGTCGTTGATGAGGTAGGTGACCACCAGCCAGGAGATGCCTGCCACCGTCATCTGTACGGCACAGGGGATGCCCAGCCGGAGGATCACCCGGATCTTTCGCCAGCGCAGGCGCAGCCGCTCCCGGGCAAAGGAAAACAGATCCCGGTGGCGCAGCAGATAGCCCAGGCACAGCGCGAAGCTCAGCGCCTGGGAGATCACCGTGGCCCAGGCGGCCCCGGCGGTGCCCCAGCCAAGGGGCCCCACGAACAGGATATCCAGCGCCACATTGGCGATCACCGACACCAGCACGCATCTCATGGGCGTCTGGGAGTTGCCCATGGCCCGCAGCACCGAGGATAACGCATTGTACCCGTAGACGAAGAACAGCCCCCAGCTGGCAGCGGCCAGGTAATCCACGGCATCCTCCAGGGCGGGCGCGCCCATGAACGCCATGAACGGCCGGGCGGCCAGATAGACCAGCACAGACACCGCCGCGCCCAAAATGGCGAATAACGCCAAAAACGAGCCGGTGGTCTCCTCCCGGTTTTCCCGGTCCCTGGCCCCGAAGTACTGGCCCACCAGGATATTGCCCCCGTTGGCCAGGCCGATGGCCACCTGGGTCAGCAGGGTGATGCACTGGGAGCCGTTGCTCACGCCGGAGGCCCCCGTCTCCCCCAAAAACTGGCTCACCACCAGCATGTCCACGATGCTGTAGATCGCCTGGAGCAGGCTGGACGCCACGACAGGGAGGGCGTACCGGATGAGCTGGCTGCTCACCCGGCCCTGAGTCAGGTCATGCTGCGCGGTGGATGCCATAGGTGTGATGTCCTCTCTTTGTCCGGGTCTATACGCCCGGACAGCCTGTATCTGTATCAGCTTCCTTCAGTGGATATTATCATATACCAATTCCCTCCGGATGTAAAGTATGCATCCGCTTTCCTGCCCCTCTTTCCCTCCGATCCCCTCTATTTTGCAACTATTTGTAACCGCTTTGTAGTTGTCTTTCCCCAAGCAGGGTGGTAGAATCCTAATATGCCATATCCTGAACAGGAGGTACATGCTATGAACGATCCCGCGCCCAAGCGGCTTGCGAAAAAGAGATCCAGAGGTCCTGTGATCGCTGTCGCCGTTGTGGCGGCGGTCCTGGCCCTGGTCGTGGGCGGATATTTCGGCCTTTGCGCCTGGGTCCAGGGCAACGGCCTGCTGCTCCCCGGCACCACCGTTACCGGCCTGCCCGACGGGCAGAGCGTAGACCTGAGCGGCCTGGACGCCAGCGCCGCCGCCCAGCTGCTGGAGCAGCGGCTGGAGTCCGACCTGTCCGGGCGCACCCTCACCGTCACCTACGGCGAGGGCAAGTCCGCCCGGCTGGAGGGGGACCTGCTGGAGGCCGACCCCTCCGCCCCGGTAAACAGCGCCCTGGCCGCCAAGGAGGAGCAGCCCTTCTATATGCTGGGCCTGCTGTGGCTGGGGCTGGGCGACGGCAGCCAGCACACCGCCTCCGCCCTGGTGCTGACCGACGCCGGACAGACCCGGGTGGAGTCCCTGGCCCGCCAGATCGCCCAGGAGCTGTATGTCGCCCCGGTGGACTTCACCTATGAGCTCACCGACGAGTCGGTGGAGGTCACCCTGGGCACCGACGGCCAGCAGGTGGACCAGGAGGCTTTGGTAAAGGACATCACCGACGCGCTCATCTCCGGCCAGCAGTCCCTGTCCGTCACCGCCGAGGTAGCTCCCTCCGCCGAGCTCAGCGGCGAGATCCTCAGCCAGCTGGTCTATGTGGCCCCCCAGTCCTCCACTGTGGGTGCCGACGGCAAGCTCACCCCCACCGTGGTGGGCCACAGTGTGGACGCCGCCGAGGCCCAGACCATCCTGGACGGCACGCAGCCCGGCCAGACCTGCTCCATCCCTCTGATCTACCTCCAGCCCGACCTGGGGGAGGCGGAGGAGCTGCTCTACCGGGACAAGCTGGCTGAGTCGGAGACCTATATGTCCGGCCCGGAGAACCGGCGCACCAACATCCGCCTGGCCGCCGCGGCTGTGGACGGCACCATCCTGATGCCCGGGGAGACCTTCTCCTACAACAAGACCGTGGGCGAGCGCACCGCCGCCAAGGGCTATAAGCCCGCCACTGTCTATGTGGCCGGCCTGGACAAACAGGAGCTGGGCGGCGGCATCTGCCAGCTGGCCTCGGCGCTGTACTACTGCACCCTGTACTCTGACCTGGAGGTGGTGGACCGCATCAACCACCGCTTCGCCGTCACCTATGTCCCCCACGGACTGGACGCCACGGTGGCCTGGGGCAGCATCGACTACAAGTTCAAAAACGATACCGACTACCCCATCCGCATCAGCGCCTACACCGAGGGCACCAACCTCATCGTGGTGTTCTACGGCACCAAGGCGGACGACAGCTATGTGGAGATGGAGACCCGGCGGCTGTCCTCCACCCCCTACTCCACCGTCTACCAGATCGACGAGTCCCTGGCCGCCGGCCAGACCAAGACCGTGACCAGCGCCTATACCGGCTACAAATATGAGGTGTACCGCTGTGTCTACGACGGGAACGACAACCTGATCTCCCGCACCTTTGAGAACACCAGCACCTACGCCTACCGGGACAAGGTCATCGCCGTCAGCCCCGCGGACGCCGCCCAGTACGGCCTGGGGGGTGAGGTCGCCCCCTCGCCCAGCCCCTCGCCGGACCCCTCGCCCTCTGCGGACCCGTCCCCCTCCCCCAGTCCGTCGGAAACGCCCTCTGAGGCCCCTTCAGAGTCCCCTTCTGAGGCGCCCAGCGAGCCCGTCTCCCCTGACCCCGGCACCAGCCCGGACACCGCGGCTTCCGCCGCAGTCCCCCTGGACTGAACGATCGAATATCAAACCGGCGGGACAGACCAGAGCCTTGGTCTGTCCCGCCGTCACGCAAAGGAGATATCCACCATGTTCCAAGGCTTTTCCCCGGAGACCATTGAATTTCTCTGGGGCATTCGGTTCAACACCGAAAAAAGCTGGTTCGAGGCCCACAAGCAGGATTACCTGACCCACCTGTACCAGCCCATGAAGGAGCTGGGGACCGACGTGCAGGACAAGATGCTGGAGCGGTTTCCCAAGAGCCAGCTCAACCTGAAGATCTCCCGCATCTACCGGGACGCCCGGCGGCTGTTCGGCCGGGGCCCCTACAAGGACCACCTGTGGCTCACCCTGTTCCGCTGGGACGGCGGGGAGGAGGGGGCCCGCCCCTCCCTGTGGTTCGAGCTCACCCCCGACGAGTGGAGCTATGGCATGGGCTTCTGGTGCGCCAAGGCCGCGGTCATGGAAAAGCACCGGGCCCGGATCGACCGGGACTGCAAGCCCCTGCTGAAGCTGGCTGACCGTCTGAACAGGCAGGATGTGTTCGTGCTGGAGGGCCCGGAGTACGCCCGGAAAAAGCAGGCCCCCCACCCCAGGCTGACGGACTGGTACAACAAAAAGTCGCTCACCGTGGGCTGTACCCGCCCCCTGGACGAGGAGCTCTACTCCCCCGCCCTGGTGGACACCCTGGCGGAGGGCTTCACCTTCCTCATGCCCTATTACGACTACTTCTCCACCCTGTGGGCGGAGGGGGAGATCCCGGAGCAGAGCTGAGCGCCTTGCATCCCGCTCTCTCCCGCCCCGAATGGCCTCTCCACCCGCTATGATCTTATGATATGTCCTGCCCAAATACAGGAGGGGCCCGCAGTCGTTCTCGACTGCGGGCCCCTCCTGTTCCGTTACGCCTGGCCCTGGGCCCCGGCCTTGTACGCCTCGCCCCAGTCCCACATGGCGTCCAGCACGGGCTTGAGGCTGCGGCCCAGATCCGTCAGGGCGTACTCCACCCGGGGAGGCACCTCGGGGTACACCGTGCGGGTGAGCAGGCCGCTTTCCTCCATCTGGCGCAGCTGGGCGGTGAGCACCTTCTGGCTGACATTGCCCACAGAGCGCTTCAGCTCACCGAACCGCTTGGTCCCCGGCATCAGGTCCCGGAGGATGAGCACCTTCCACTTGTCGCCGATGAGGGTCAGGGTGGTCTCCACCGGGCAGGCGGGGAGCTCCTTTGCCGCCACAGGCATGTTCAGGCATCTCCTTTCCACCATAGTTTCCATTTTGACTGTATAGCCTTATCATACTGTACAGCCAACTTTTTTGTCAAGGCTCCATATCATCTGTACTTCCAAGGGAGGAACACCTGAAAAAATTTTCCCTGTCCCCCCGGCGCCGCAACCTCCCGGGCCATCAAAAGGTATCCTCCCGGTAACCGTCCATTTGTTACCGGGAGGATACCATAGCACATAATTGTGCGTACTTTTCAGGTCGTTTCAGCGGGTGTATGATGCAGTCACAGCAGCGGGGAAGGCCCCGCGAGAGAACAGCAAAGAGGAGTGACGCATCATGAAGCACATCAAAAAAATCGGCGCTTTGTCCCTGGCCGCAGCCTTGTCCCTGGCGCTGGCCGCTCCGGCCTCCGCCGCCCAGTACACGGTTCAGAAGGGCGATTCCCTGTGGAAGATCGCCCGGGAACAGCTGGGCAGCGGCTACCGGTGGACCGAGCTGTACCAGGCCAACAAAGCCGCCATCCAAGACCCTGACCTGATCTATGTGGGGCAGACCCTTCAAATCCCTGACCAGAACAACACAACTGAGGAGGAACCTGAAATGACCAACATCGAAAAAGCCATCGCCCTGATCAACACCTTCGCCACCGGCGACACCCAGACCGCCGCCAGCCTGCTGGACGAAAACTACATCCAGCACAACCTGGCCTACGGCACCGGAGAGGCCGCCTTCCTGGGCTCGGTGGAGTATCTGGCCTCCGCCCCGGCCAAAACCACCGTGAACAACATCCGGGCCTTTGAGGACGGAGACTATGTGTTCCTCCAGACCGTTTACAACTTCGCCGGGGCGGGCGAGCAGGTGGCCTTCGACATCTTCCGCTTTGACGAGGACGGGGAGATCGCCGAGCACTGGGACAACCTGGCCGCTCTGGCCGCCGAGCCCAATCCCTCCGGCCGCACCCAGGTGGACGGCACCATGGAGCTCACCGACCCGGACAAGACCGAGGCCAACCGGGAGCTGGTGGAGAACTTCCTTTATGACGTGATGCAGGGCAACGACCTGGAAAAGACCCCCGACTACTTCGACGGGGACACCTACATCCAGCACAACACCGCCATCGCCGACGGGGTGTCCGGCCTGAACGCAGCCCTGGCCGCCCTGGCCGATCAGGGCATCCAGATGATCTACGACCAGGTCCACATGGTGCTGGCCCAGGGCAACTACGTCCTGGCGGTGAGCGAGGGCACCTACGGCGGCGTTCCCACCAGCTACTACGATTTGTGGCGGGTGGAGAACGGCAAGATCGCCGAGCACTGGGATGTGATGGAGACCATCGCCGACGAGTCCACCTGGCAGAACCAGAACGGAAAGTTCTGATCGGGCCACAGTCACCCTCCGGTAACTATACCACAATATTGTGCGTACTTTTCAAACACTGACCGCCGCGCTACAATAGAGGCAAGAAAAGAAAACCACCCTTGCGAAAACAAATTGGAGGTACATCATCATGAACGAAGTCGTGAAATTCTTAAACGAGAACCCCGTCCAGTATCTGGCCACCGTGGGCCGGGACGGCAAGGCCAAGTGCCGCCCCTTCATGTTCGCCGGCGAGATGGACGGCAGGCTGTGGTTCTGCACCAACAACACCAAGGACGTCTACAAGGACATGCAGGCTGATCCCAACATCGAAATCTCCGTGTCCAGCCCTACCTACGCCTGGATCCGCCTGAACGGCAGGGCGGTGTTTGAAAACAACATGGCGGCCAAGGAGATGTGCATCCAGAACCCCATCGTGAAGAGCCAGTACCAGACCGCCGACAACCCCATCTTTGAGGTGTTCTACCTGGCGGACGCCCACGCGGTGATCGCCGACTTCTCCGGTGACCCGCCCCAGGAGTACAGCCTGTAAGCAACAACCACGGGAAGTCCCCAGGCCAGTGCGGCCTGGGGCTTCCGGCCTGTTTCAGCAAAGGAGCCAAACGCCATGACCACACAGGAAATTTTGGACATCTTACAGCGGGACATCCACTCCACCGTCTTTGCCACCGTGGACGGCCAGGGCCTGCCCCAGACCTGCGTCATCGACCTGATGCTCTCTGATGAAGAAGGGCTCTGCTTCCTCACCGCCCGGGGCAAGTCCTTCTATGACCGGCTCATGGCCCGGCCCTTTGTGGCCGTCTCCGGCATGAAGGGGGAGGACACCCTCTCCGCCGTGGCCATCTCGGTGCGGGGGGCGGTGCGGAGCATCGGAAAGGAACGGCAGGAGGAAATTTTCGAGAAAAACCCCTACATGGCCAAGATCTACCCCACGGAGAAGAGCCGGGACGCCCTGGAGGTGTTTCAGCTCTACCGGGGAGAGGGGGAGTACTTCGACCTGTCCCAGCAGCCCCCCTTCCGCCAGTCCTTCTCCTTCGGCGGGGAGAGCGTCCGCCGGACCGGCTACCGCATCGATCTGGACAGGTGCATCGGCTGTCAGGGATGCCGCAGCGTGTGCCCGTCAAACTGCATCAGCGATGCCATCCCCCGGGTCATCGACCCGTCCCACTGCCTCCACTGCGGCAACTGCTTCCGCATCTGCCCGGTGAAGGCGGTGGAGAAGCTGGGCTGAGGGAGGGAGCTTTATGGACCGTCTGGAACAGCTGCTGTACCTCAATGAGAAGCTGCTGGCTGACCTGCCCCAATACCGCCAGCAGGCCGCCGCTTTCCCCCGGGAGGAGGGGGCCCAGCGCAGGCTGCTGCGCTCCCTGATGAACGTCCGCCCGCCCCTGCCATTGGATCCGGAGTTCCTGGCGGTCCAGGACCAGCTGCTGGGCGGGGAGCGGGAGGAGAAGGGCGTGGTGGACGGGGAGGCCCTTCCGGCCGCCCCCCTGGACCCACGGCTGGCCCTGTGGCAGGGAGACATCACCGCCTTACAGGTAGACGCCATCGTCAACGCCGCCAACTCCGCCCTGCTGGGCTGCTTCGTGCCCTGCCACGGCTGCATCGACAACGCCATCCACTCGGCGGCGGGACTCCAGCTCCGGGAGGAGTGCCGCCGGCTCATGGATGGACAGGGCCGCCCGGAGCCCAATGGCCGGGCCAAGCTGACCCCTGGCTACAACCTGCCCGCCCGGTATGTGCTCCACACCGTGGGGCCCATCGTCTGCGGCCGGGTCACCCGGCAGGACCGGGAGGACCTGGCCTCCTGCTACCGTTCCTGTCTTGAACTGGCGTCGGAGCATAAACTTCGCAGCGTAGCCTTCTGCTGCATCTCCACCGGGGAGTTCCACTTCCCCAACCGGGAGGCCGCCGAGATCGCCGTGGGGGCGGTCCGGGACTTCCTCCGGCATGACACATCCATCCAGAAGGTGATCTTCAATGTTTTCAAAGATCTGGACCAGGCGATCTACCGGGACCTGCTGGGACTTGGCCCGCGCCCTTGAGACGGCAGACGCCGTGGTGGTGGGGGCCGGGTCCGGCCTGTCCGCCTCGGCGGGGCTGACGTACAGCGGTGAGCGGTTCGAGCGGTATTTCGGCGACTTTCAGGAGAAATACGGCATCCGGGACATGTACTCCGGCGGCTTCTACCCCTTTGCCAGCCTGGAGGAACAGTGGGCCTGGTGGAGCCGGCAGATCTTCCTCAACCGCTATCAAAAGGCTCCCCGGCCGGTGTACGACCGGCTGCTGGAGCTGGTGGGGGACCGGGACTACTTTGTGCTCACCACCAATGTGGACCACCAGTTCCAGCTGGCGGGGTTCGATAAAAAGCGGCTGTTCTATACCCAGGGGGACTACGGCCTGTGGCAGTGCTCCACGCCCTGCCGCCAGCAGACCTATGACAACGAGGATGCAGTTCGCCGGATGGTGGAGGCCCAGGGCTTCCGCGTCACCGAGGACGGTCTGGAGCTTCCGGAGGGGATGACCCCAAAGATGGCCGTCCCCACCGGGCTGGTCCCCCGCTGCCCCAGGTGCGGCGCGCCCATGACCACCAACCTGCGCTGTGACGGCACCTTTGTCCAGGACGAGGGGTGGTACGCCGCCGCCGGCCGGTATGAGGACTTTCTCCGCCGCCACCAGGGGCTGCGGGTGCTGTACCTGGAGCTGGGGGTGGGAGCCAACACCCCGGCCATCATCAAGTACCCCTTCTGGGCCCTGACCGCGGAAAACCCCAAAGCCGTTTACGTCTGCGTCAACCAGGGAGAGGCCTTTGCCCCGGCCCAGATCCAACGCCAGTCCATCTGCCTGGACGGGGACATCGGCGCTGTGATCGACCGGCTCCTTTCTCTCACGCGCCCGGCAGAGGAGGGGGAGGCGGCGTCCGGCACCACCGCCTGACCAAGACAAGACAGCGCCCAGGAGATGCGTGTCATCTCCTGGGCGCTGGTTCATTCTTCCAGTCGTCTGTCCTATGTCCCTATCCTTCGGTCTTGTTCAGGGAGGCCACGATGGCGTCCTTGAGCTGGTCCAGCTGGGCCAGGCTGTCCCCATTCAGGGCGGAGCGGATGGTGACCACCGGCTCCAGCACGGTCATCTCCTTCATCTCCCCCAGCAGGGCGGTCATGTGCTTGGCGGCCATGGGGCCCCAGGAGCCGTTCTCCACCAGGCCCACCGTCCGCTTCTGCAGGTTCAGGGCCTTCATGTCGTGGAGGAAGTTGGCCATGGCCGGGTACAGCCCGGCGTTATAGGTGGGGGCGGCCAGCACCAAGTGGCTGTACCGGAACACCTCCGCCACCAGGTCGGAGACATGGGTGCCCGACACGTCGCGGACGGCCAGCTCGGTCACCCCCGCGTCCGCCAGGGCGCAGGCCAGGCGCTGGGCGGCGCTCTCCGTGTTGCCGTACATGGAGCCGTAGAGGATGGCCACCCCCTGCCGCTCCGGCGCGTAGGCGCTCCATAGGGCGTACTTGTCCAGCAGCCAGGGGATGTCCCTGCGCCAGATGGGGCCGTGGAGGGGGCAGATCATCCGGAGGTCCCGGCTGGCGAGCTTCTTTACCGCCGCCTGGACCTGGGGACCATACTTGCCCACGATGTTGCCGTAGTACCGCCGGGCGTCGTCCAGCCAGTCCCGGGGGAAGTCCACCTCGTCGCTGAACACCGTCCCGTCCAACGCGCCGAAGGTGCCGAAGGCATCCGCCGAGAACAGCAGCCCCTCCGTCTCCTCATAGGACATCATCACCTCCGGCCAGTGGACCATGGGGGCCATGACGAAGGTCAGCCGGCGGCTGCCCAGGTCCAGGCTGTCCCCCTCCTTCACCACCACCGTGCGTCCGGTCAGGTCCAGCTGGTAGAACTGCCCCATCAGGTCAAAGGTCGTGGCGTTGCCCACCACCTTCATCTCCGGGAAGCGCTGGCACAGCTCGGTGATGGCCGCGCAGTGGTCGGGCTCCATGTGGTCCACCACCAGGTAGTCCAGCCCCCTGCCGTCCAGGACGGCCAGGACGTTGTCCAAAAACTGCCGGGAGATGGCCGCGTCCACCGTGTCCATCAGGGCGGTCTTTTCGTCTAAGATGAGATAGGAATTGTAGGATACCCCCCGTGGAACGGGGAACAGGTTTTCAAACAGGGCCAGGCGGCGGTCACTGCCGCCCACCCAATACACCCCCTGGGTGAGCTTGCGGGTGTGATCCATGGTTCATGCTCCTTTCATGGTGGGATTCTCTGGTATGGTTTTTGGTCGGAGGTGCGCTCCGGCCCTTCCTTCCCGCCCGGGCGGGCGCGGGCCCGTCCCGGTCCCAGTTCGTTTCGCGTGCCTATTCTATCCCATCCCGCCCCCGCCGTCAACCAAGAAAGTGAAAATTTTCACAAGGGCCGCCGCCATCGGCCTGGGCACCTCCCTGTTTATCGAGGTGGCCCAGTATTTCCTCATGCGGAGCACCGACATCGACGATGTGATCCTCAACACCCTGGGGGCGCTGTGCGGCTGGTAGCTGTACCTGCTGCGCCGGCAGGCGTGGCCCCAGTCAACACAAAAATTTATAGTCAGCCATAGCTGCGCCCTGTATACACCAAAAGGGCCGCCCCGTGGGGCGGCCCTCAGCTTGTCAAAAAAGCCTCGCAGAGTTCGCGCCCACAGGCGCGAAAAAGTTAAAACCCGTTTTTGGCCGGGGCGTGTACCCGGACAAAAACTCTTCTCAGCCCGCAAACGTGCGAACTGGCCGTCTTTGACGGACAGTGAGTGCGCTGCGGCGGGCTGTTTTCGCCGGGGATGGGGCTTTGTCCCCGGCGAGAGACTGTCGAAAATACTTTTTCGACAGTCTCAAAGGGCCGCCCCGTGGGGCGGCCCTTTTCTGTCATATTCCTATTTTGTCTCACAGCAGCGCCGGGTCGAAGCTGGCGGGCACCGCCTGTTCCCGCCGGAACAGCTCGTCCACCAGGTCCTCGTACTCGCTCAGGAAGTTCACCTTCCGGAAGCGGCGGATATACCGCTCCCGAGAGGTGAAGCTGAACAGCAGGTAGGACCACAGCTCCTTCATCCGGGCCAGCACCGCCCGGTCCCCGCTCATCACCCGCTGGTACCCGGCGTACACCAGGTCGTGGAACTGCCGAAGCTCCTCCTTGTCCGCCGCCGCGCCCCCCTGGAACTGCCGGATCAGGGAGGGGTCGGCCACCGCCCCGCGGCCCGCCATCACCCGGTCCACCTCGGGGAACACGGCGGTGAAGGCAAACAGGTCGGGCAGGGAGAACAGGTCCCCGTTGTAGCACAGGGGGGCGGCGCTGGCCCCCACCGCCTTGCGGAAGGCCCGGCGGTCGGGCTTTCCCTTATAGAAGTCCGCCTGCACCCGGGGGTGGACGATGAGCTCACAGATGGGGTAACAGTTGAACAGCGCCAGCAGGCCGTCCCACTCGTCGGGGCTGGCCTTGCCGATGCGGGTCTTGACGGAGACGGAGATAGTCACATGGGAAAAGACCTCGTCCAAAAACCGCTCCAGCCGCTGGGGATAGGCCAGAAAGCCCGCCCCCTTTCCCTTGGCGGCCACGGTGCCCGAGGGGCAGCCCAGATTCAGATCGACCTCCCGGTAGCCCATGGCGGCCAGCTCCCGGGCGGCCCAGAGGAAGTGTGCGGCGTTGTTGGTGAGCAGCTGGGGCACCACGTTCAGGCCGTCGTTGTGCTCCGGCAGAACCTCCGCCCGCTCCCGGCTGGTGAAGCACAGGTCCTGGTTGGGGGATAGAAAGGGAGTGAGATACTTGTCCGCCGGGCCGAAGCAGGCGGCGTGGGCCCGGCGAAAGACGTAGCCGGTCACCCCCTCCATGGGGGCCAGGGCGTAGCGCATGGGGGAACGCTCCTTTCCTTTGAGATCAACTCCATTATAGCAGGTCTGCTGGTTTTTTCCAACAGAAAAAGCCCCGGCCTTTTGGCCGGGGCACAGCTTGTCGAAAACGCCTGGCAGAGATGGTGCCCCAGCGGGCAGGCCCGCCGAGGCACTCCGGGCGATCCGATCGCTCGGCGGGAATGGATCCCGCCTGCGCTCGTCCTCGCAAAGTCCATTCCGCTTGGTCCTGGCCTTATGGCAAGACCATCGCCGCATTTCCCTGGGCTTTAGATCCAGCCGCCGTGGTCCACCACCAGGTACTGGCCGGTGATCCCGCTGGCCTCGTCGCTGGCCAGGAAGAGGATGGCGTTGGCCTGCTCCTCGGCGGTGCACATGGGCAGCTTGGTGTTGAAGTGCCGGCCGGTGATGCGGGCGAACTCCTTGTCGCAGGGGAGCATCTGGTCGGGGTCGTTCATGGCCTCGATCATGGGGGTCTTGGTGCCGCCGGGGCAGACGGCGTTGACCCGGATGCCCTCGGCCGCGAACTGCATGGCCATGTTCCGGGTCATACCGATGACGGCGCTCTTGGCCGCGGCATAGGCAAAGCCGCTGTTGTGGAACACGCCGCCCACAGAGCTGATGTTGACGATGGCGCCGGAGTGGGCGGGCTGCATGTACTTGACCACTTCCCGGCACATATAGAACACGGCGTACTGGTCCACCTTGACGATGTGGTCGAAGAACTCGTCGGTGACGCCGGTGATGGGCCGGGTGTAGTCGCCCTCGCCGGCGGAGTTGACCAGGATGTCGATCTTGCCGAACTGCTTGACCGTCTCCTCGCACACCTTGACGGCGGTGGCGGGGTCAGTGACGTCGGCGGGGATGGCCAGGGCCTTGCCGCCGGCGGCGGTGATCTCATCGGCCACAGCGGCCAGCTTGTCCGCCCGGCGGGCCACCAGCACCACAGCCGCCCCCTGTTTGGCAAAGAGCTTGGCAGTGGCCTCTCCGATGCCGGAATTGCCGCCGGTGATGATGGCGACCTTATCAGTGAGCTTCAGCATAAAGGCATCTCTCCTTTTTGTTTCAGATATCACGGGGCTGTCCGCCCTGATCTCATAAATCTTATTATAACGCAAAAGTGGGTCGCGCCGCAATATAGATTTATGATCATATTATAACGATATGGTTATAATCTTTCCGGTCTTTTCGGTCGTTGCGCACTGTTTTCGGGTCTGCTATAATATTGGAGAAGGCCGGCGGCCTCACGGCCCGCGGCAGATAGCGGGGGCCGCTGTGCCGCCCCCGGGCAACGCCCTCCATTTCAGTCTCTCCCCTGCCCTCTGTGTGTTCCATCTGTCCGGTATGCCGGACGAGTTTTCTATTTTTCATCAAAGGAGTCCTCGCCATGCACAACGAACTGACCCGACAGGACCTGGAGCTCATGCGCCAGGAGCTGGACCACCGCCGCCTGGAGCTGCGTCCCCAGCTCATCCAGGCGGTGAAGGAGGCCCGGGCCTTCGGCGACCTGTCGGAAAATTTTGAGTACAAGGCCGCCAAGAAGGAGAAGAACCGCAACGACAGCCGCATCCGCTATCTGGAGAACATGATCCGCACCGCCGTGGTCATCGAGGACCGCTCCGGCCAGGACACGGTGGGCCTCTACGACCGGGTGACCGTCTACCTGGAGGAGGACGACGAGGAGACCACCTTCCAGATCGTCACCACCATGCGGCAGGATGCCCTCCACGGCCGCATCAGCAAGGAGTCCCCGGTGGGCAAGGCCCTGCTGGGCCGCCGGGCCGGGGACCGGGTCCACATCCAGGTCAACGACAGCTACGGCTACGATGCGCTCATCCGCAAGATCGAAAAGGGGACTGACGACGGCTCCGCCCCTCTTAACGCCTTCTGACCGGACCGCTCACCCCTTCTGCCGGGCCGCCTGGTCCAGCTGGGCCAGGTTTTCCTCCAGCCAGGAGCGCATCTGGGCCAGCCCCTCCTCGCTGACCGGGAAACTGGCCGTGCGCTCCGGGGCGCACTGCTCATAGCAGATCGGGCCGGTCCACGCCTCCACATACAGCTCGTCCACCGTCTGCTCCCCCTCCTGCCGCTGCCGGGGGGTGACGTAGTAGCTGGCCCGGCCCAGGCTGCCCGACCAGCGGTTGCCCAGCAGCCAGTGGCTCAGGGTGGGGATGAAAAGTGCGCTCATCACGATGCCTCCTGTCCTTTTTCCTCATGGAGACAGTATAGCGTCCCGGCGGAAAAAATGCAACTGTGCGGCTCTGACCGAACATGATATAGACAGCCGCCCATCCGGTGTCTATTGCGATGCAGGCCGCTTCCCTGTATGATAAAAATATTGTGATGCCAGACGATCCCCCCTCTTTACAGAAAGGATGAAACACTATGCAGGAGATCAAGGACCAGCCCCCCAAGGTCCCAAAGAAACCGCTGATATTTTACTATATCATCGCCCTGATCGTGGTGATGCTGCTCAACGCCCTGCTGTTCCCCAGCATGCTGTCTGAGCAGGTCACCCAGGTCAGCTTCGACCAGTTCCTGTCCATGGTGGACGAGGGCCGGGTCAGCCAGGTGGCCTGGGAGACCGATGAGGAGCAGCTCGTATTCATCGCCCAAAATGAGGACGGGCAGGACGCCTACTACAAGACCGGCGTCTGGCCGGACACGGGGGAGTGGCTGCTGGAGAAGCTCAACTCCACCGAGGGGGTCACCTTCGCCGCCACCATCCCCACCCAGGCAAGTCCCCTGCTGTCCTTTATCGTGTCCTGGGTGCTGCCCATCTTCTTCTTTATCCTCATCGGGGAACTGCTCTCCCGCTGGATGCTGAAAAAGATGGGGGGCAACCTGCCCAACGGCATGGGCAACGCCATGACCTTCGGAAAGGCCAACGCCAAGGTGTATGTGGAGCAGGCCCAGACCGGCGTCACCTTCGCCGACGTGGCCGGCCAGGAGGAGGCCAAGGAGGCCCTGATGGAGGTGGTGGACTTCCTCCACGACCCGGACAAGTACGCCCAGGTGGGTGCCAAGCTGCCCAAGGGCGTGCTGCTGGTGGGCCCGCCGGGCACCGGCAAGACCCTGCTGGCCAAGGCTGTTGCCGGGGAGGCCGGAGTTCCCTTCTTCTCCATCTCCGGCTCGGAGTTCGTGGAGATGTTCGTGGGCATGGGCGCGGCCAAGGTGCGGGACCTGTTCAAGCAGG
>JAHZFC010000040.1:9030-14440 GCA_019421525.1 Clostridiales bacterium | reverse complement strand
CCGGAGAACTCGTGGGGGAAGCGGCTGGCGAATTCGGGCAGCAGCCCCACGTCGGTGAGGACCCGGGCCACCCGCTCCTCCCGCTCCGCCTTGGACAGGTGGAAGCCGTTGGAGTACAGCCCCTCGGACACGATGTAGTCCACCTTGGCCCGCTCGTTGAGGGAGGCCATGGGGTCCTGGAAGATCATCTGGATGCGCTTTGTGACCTCCCGATCCAGCTCCCGGGGGATGCGGCCGTTGATCTGGCGGCCGTCAAAGATGACCTTGCCAGCGGCGGGGTGGATACGGATGATGGCCCGGCCGATGGTGGTCTTGCCCGAGCCGGACTCCCCCACCAGGCCGAAGGTCTCCCCCTTGAAGATGTGGAAGGACACCTGGTCCACCGCGGTGAAGGGGCGGCGCTTGGAGCCGAATCGGACGGTGAGGTCCCGGACCTCCAGCAGTTTTTCACGTTCAGCCGCCAATGGAGTTCACTCCCTTCTCCCGCAGGGCGCGGATGTGCTCAGGGGGCTCCACCTTGGGGGCCCTGGGGTCCAGCAGCCAGGTGCGGGCCTTGTGGGTGGGGGACACCTGGAAGAAGGGCGGCCGCTCCACAAAGTCGATCTTCAGCGCCTGGGGGTTCCGGGGGGCGAAGGCATCCCCCTTCACCTCATAAAACAGGTTGGGGGGCGTGCCCTGGATGGAGTACAGCGGCTCCCCCTTGACCCCCAGCTGGGGCAGGGAGGACAGCAGGGCCCAGGTGTAGGGGTGCCTGGGGTCGTAGAACACCTCGTCGCAGGTGCCCACCTCGATGATATCCCCGGCATACATCACGGCGATCCGGTCGGCCACGTTGGCCACCACCCCCAGGTCGTGGGTGATGTAGATGGTGGTCAGGTGGTACTTCTGCTGCATCTGCTTGATCAGCTCCAGGATCTGGGCCTGGATGGTCACGTCCAGGGCGGTGGTGGGCTCGTCGCAGATGAGGATCTTGGGCCGGCAGGCCACGGCGATGGCGATGACCACCCGCTGGCGCATGCCGCCGGAGAACTCGTGGGGGTACTGCTTGAAGCGGCGCTCGGGCTCGTCGATGCCCACGTCGGACAGCACCTCCAGCACCGCCTGCCTGGCGGCGGCACCCTTCAGCCCCTGGTGGAGCTCCACCGCCTCCTGGATCTGCTTGCCGATGGTCTTGAGGGGGTTGAGGGAGGTCATGGGGTCCTGGAGCACCATGGCGATCTCGTGGCCCCGGATCTTCAGCCAGTCCTTGTCGGTGCGGAACTGGGTCAGGTCCTGGCCGCCATAGAGGATGGAGCCGCCGCTGATGGAGCCGTTGGCGTCCAGCAGGCCCATGAAGGTCTTGACGAACACCGACTTGCCGGAGCCGGATTCCCCCACGATGGCCAGGCTCTCCCCCGCGTACACGTCCAGGGACACGCCCCGGATGGCGTGGAGGGTCCGCCCCCGGAGGGTAAATCTCACGTCCAGGTCCTGGACGGAGAGGATGATGTTGTTTTCTGTATCGTTCATGGGATCACTCCTCGCAAGGCCGAGCAGATGGGTTTTGCGCAAAGAGAAAATGTCGAGCTGTCCGGGCCGGGGCGTGTACCTGGACCGGACACCTTGACCCGTGGCCGTGGCGGCCACGGCCGCCTTTTCCGTGAAAAGGCGAAGGGGGTATCGGGAGCGTTGTGCCGCCTGCGGCGCGGCGCTCCCGTGTCCAGGGGGGCAAAGTCCCCCCTGGACATGTTACACATGGTTCTTCGGGTCCGCCGCGTCGGCAAAGGCGTTTCCAATGACGTAGAAGGAGATGGTGATCAGGGCCAGCACCAGCACCGGGAAATAGAGCTGGTAGCGCAGGGAGGGGATGGTCATCAGCTTCCGCCCGGTGTCGATCAGGTTGCCCAGGGAGGGGGTGTTCACCGGAAGGCCGATACCGATATAGGTGACGAACACCTCGTTGCCGATGGCGGAGGGGATGGCTAGGGCCATGCGCATGGTGATGACGGACACCAGATAGGGCAGCAGGTTCTTGAACACGATGCGCCGGGTGGGGGTGCCCAGACAGCGGGAGGCCAGGTTGTAGTCCCGGTCCCGGATGATGATGATCTGGTTGCGGATGAACCGGGCCATGCCCAGCCAGCCGGTGAGGCACAGGGCGAAGATGATGGTGTCCACCCCGGGCATGAGGATATAGGAGATCAGGATGAGCAGCAGAGTCTGGGGGATATTGTCCAGCACGTTGTACAGCTCGGTGAAGAGAAAGTCCAGCTTGCGCACATAGCCCCACAGCACCCCCATGAGGATGCCCACCACCGCCTCCACACAGGCCACGGTGAAGCCGATGAACAGCGAGGTGCGGGTGCCCGACCAGATCCGGGCCCAGATGTCCTGGCCGATCTCGTTGGTACCGAAGATATAGCCCTGCTCCCCGGGCTTGAGGTTCTGCAGCACCCGGCCATTCTCATCATAGTGGATGGTCAGCGGGTCCATCTGGCCGGGGAGGAGGGGCTGGATAAAGGTGAAGGCTAGCAGGGCCACCATGACGATCAGGAAAAACACGGCTACCCGGTTCTTGAAGAACGCCCGGAGGGTGGCCCCCCAATAGGAGTAGTTGGAATAGCCCCCCCGCTCCGCCTCGGCGGCGTTGAACTGGGCGAACTCGAACAGGTCCTGGCTGGCGGCGGGAGCGGCAGACAGCTCCTGCCGGAGCTGCTGGGTGAGGTGGTCGCCCAGCTGGTCGGTCTTGTGGTCGCGGTAACGTTTCATCAGCGGGCGCCCTCCTTTTTGGCAAAACTGATCCGGGGATCGAGGATGGCCATAAGGATGTCACCGAACAGCAGCCCCAGGATGGAAATGACGGAATAGATGATGACCAGGGCCTGGACCAGAGGATTGTCCTGCATCTTGATGGCAGTAACCAGCAATCCGCCCATGCCGGGGATGGAGTACAGGGACTCCACATACAGCGAGCCCATCAGAGTGAACAGGATGGAGTTGGGCAGGTACTGGATCAGGGGGACCATAGCGTTGCGGAAGGTGTGCCTCCGGGAGATCTGACCGCTGGGCAGGCCCTTGGCCCGGGCCAGGCGGATGTAGTCCTTGTTGGCCTCGTCCACCATGTACCGCCGCAGCCACATGGCGTAATAGGCGATGTTGCCCAGGGCCAGGGAGAAGATGGGCAGGATGTAGCTGACCGGGTTGCTCTGTGAAAACAGCATGGGCAGCTTCAGGCCCTGGGAGCCGGCGAACTGGATCAGGATGTAATAGGCCGCGGAGGGCACCGCCTGGATGATGACGATGAACACGGTGCCGAACTTGTCCCACAGCTTCCACCTCGTCCGGGTGCTCCTGGCCATCATGATGCCCAGGGGCAGGCCCAGGGCCAGGGCGATGGCCAGGGAGATCAGGCCGATGAACAGGGAGATGGGGATCTTCGGGCCGATGATGGTGGTGATGGGCACATTGGTCCGGAATTTGATGGAGTCCCCCAGGTCGCCGCTCAAAAGCTGCTGAAAGAAATGGATCAGCTGGACGGGGAGGGGGTCGTTGAGCCCCAGCTCGTTGAGCCGCACCTCGATCTGGGTGTCAGAGAGCTTGTCGAAATTCTCAAAGTATCCCTCGATGGGCATCAGCCGCAGCAGGGAGAACACGATGATGATGACGATGACCATGGTGATCAGCGACCTCAGCACCCGTTTGAGGATATATTTTGCCACAGTGATCGGCCTCCTTGACAAGGGAGAGTGGGCGAAGCCCTCGCATCCGGGCCCCGGCGGGGCGCAGATGCAGGGGTTCCGCGGGGAAGGTCCGGACAGGAGGCGGTCCCTCCTGTCCGGACCAGAGTTCCCGGCGCGATCGGCCGGGGAGCGGGGCCCGAAGGCCCCGCGAGCGATGCAAGTTTATTCCGCGGCGGCGGCCAGAGCAGCGTCGCGCTCCTCCAGCCAGGTCTGATAGGCCTGCTCAAACTCCTCCATGCCCATGGACTTCTCCAGCACATGCTGGAATTTATAGCGGGAGGTGGCAAAGCCGAAGGAGGCATAGGAGCCCTCCAGGGGGTTGAGCTTGGAGAAGGAGTACTCACGGTCATTGGTCTTGATGGGGATGACGAAGCCGTGGTCCAGCAACACGCACTCGGCCTGGGCAAAGGTCTCGTACCGGGCCTCGATGTCGTCGGTGATGGCCAGGGCGGTCTCCACCAGGTCCAGATACTCCTGGTAATAGGCCTGGGTCTCCGGGTCGTCGCTCTCGTAGATGAAGCTGTAGCTGGAGTCCTCGCTGAAGGGATCGACCACGTAAGCGGAGGCGTCGGAGTAGTCGGCGCCCCAGTTGCACAGGGTGATGCCGTAATCCCCGGAGCGGCGGACCATGGTCAGGAAGTTCTCGTTGCCCTGCTGGATGACCACGTCGATGTAATCGGTGCCCAGCAGGCCCTCCAGCTGCTGCTCCACCAGCTGGGCCATGGAGTCGGAGTTGGTCTCATTGGGGTTATAGGGGTAGTAGACGATGACGGGGAAGGTGCAGCCCTCGGCCTCCAGCTCGGCCATGGCAGCCTCCTTATACTGGAGGGCCAGGTCGGCGTCAAAGGTCTCGCCGTTGGTGTACTTGTCCAGCCCGCCGTAGTAGGCGTAGTCCTGAGAGGCGGAGGCGGCGCCCAGGGGGGTGATGGTGTTGCTCAGCAGGCTCTCCGGGTCATTGGCGTCCTTGGCCTGAAGGGCGTTGACACGGTCCAGGCCGTGCATGATGGACAGGCGGAAGTTCTCGTTGTTCACGGCGATGCGCCAGTTGTCCGGCTCATACTCCTCGGCGAAGTTGGGGTCGAAGTTGAACAGGTACCAATAGGAGTAGGACACGTCGGGCCGGGAGTAGTGGATCTGGTCGCTGTGGGTCTCCAGCAGGGAGCTGAGCAGATCGGCGCTGATGTCGGCGTAGTCCACGGAGCCGTCCAGATACATCTGGGTGGCCAGGGTGGAGGCCTCGGCGTTGTAGGTCATCTGGATGGTGTCGATGTGGACGTTATCGATGTCCCAGTAGGTGGGGTTCTTGGTCATGACCCGCTGGACCTGGGGCTCGAAGGTGGACAGGATGAAGGGCCCGCAGTAGAGCAGGGTCTCGGCGCTGGTGCCGAAGCTGTCCCCGCACTCGGCCAGGAAGTCCCCGTTGACAGGCATGAAGGCAGCCCAGCACAGCATGGACAGGAAGTAGGAGCAGGGGGAGTCCAGGGTGTAGACCAGGGTGTAGGTATCGGTGGCCTTGACGCCGATGTCGTCGGCGGACACCGCGGGGACCTCCTCGATCACGTTGCCGTCCGCATCCAGCTTGACGCTGTTGCCGTTTTCATCGGTGCCGTCGGTGGCGGTCTCCAGCTCCAGCAGATAGGCGGTGTACTCATAGTAGGCGGCCGCATTGGTCACCTGGGCCACCTCAAAGT
>JAHZFC010000040.1:0-9020 GCA_019421525.1 Clostridiales bacterium | reverse complement strand
GCTGGAGGAGCCGTTGTTGGCGTCCAGGATGTAGTGGGCGGCGTCCACCCAGTCCTGGGCGGTGACCTCGGCCACTTCATTGCCGTCCTTGTCCACCCACTTGACCCCTTCCCGGATGTGGAAGGTCCACTCGGTGTAGTCCTCGTTGTGCTCCCAGCTCTCGGCCAGGGCGGGCTGGACCACGCCATAGCAGTCGTACTCGATGAGGGTGTCCACCACGTTGGCGGGGATCTCCAGGTTGCCCGAGGAGGTGGTGTAGAGGTAGTTCATGGTCTCCACCTCTACGGAGTAGAGGGTCCGGTAGACGGCGGAGCCGTCGTCGCCGGTGCTGGAGTCACCGCAGGCGGCCAGGGAAAGGGCCATCACCAGGGCCAGCAGCAGGGCGAGCAGGCGTTTCATTTTCATGGTATCCATTCCTTTCTCAGTCAGGTCCTGCACCGTCGCAGGGCTGGGGCCATGCCCCATATTTTATAAAAGGCGAACCGCCCATTATAAACATTTTCCGTCAGGTCCACTCCCGGCAGGGGACGTCGTCCACCCCCACCCCCGGGTCGTCCGACATGGCGATGGTGGGGCCGTCGAACACCGGACCGCCGGAGTAGGGGTCCACGGCGCACAGGGAGGGGCCGTCCAGGTCCGCCCGGGTGATGACCGCCTGCCCGGCGGCCAGATGGGCCGCCGCGGCCACAGACAGCCGGGACTCCAGCATGCAGCCGATCATGCACTCCACCCCGTGCTCCGCCGCCATGCGGCAGATCTTCAGGGCGTTCCAGATGCCGCCGGTCTTCATGAGCTTGATGTTGATCAGGTCGGCGGCCTTCTCCTGGATGAGCCGGGCCGCGTCGTAGTGGGAGAACACCGCCTCGTCGGCCAGGATGGGGGTGTCCACCGCCTGGGTGACTTCCTTCAGGCCCGCCAGGTCGTGGGCGGGGACGGGCTGCTCCACCAGCTCGATGTCCAGCCCCTGATCCTCCATGGCCCGGATGATGGAGATGGACTGCTCCGCGCTCCAGCCCTGGTTGGCGTCCACCCGGAGCTGGATCGCCGGGCCCACCGCCCGGCGGATGGCGGCCACCCGTTCCACGTCGGCCAGGCCCTCCTTGCCCACCTTGATCTTCAGGATGCCAAAGCCCTGCTCCACCGCCTCCAGGCTGTCGGCCACCATCTCGTCCACCGGGTTGACCGAGATGGTCAGATCGGTCTGGAAGCTCTTGCGGGCGCCCCCCAGCAGCTGGTACAGGGGCTTGCCCTGGGCCTTGGCCCACAGGTCGTAGACGGCCATGTCCACCGCCGCCTTGGGGGTGGAGTTGTGGGCCAGACAGCTGTCGAGCCGCTCCATGACCGCCTCCAGGTCCATCACATCCATCCCGATCAGGGCCGGGCGGATATAGTCCCGGATGGCGCACAGGATGGAGCCGGTGGTGTCCCCGGTGATGACGGCGGTGGGAGGCGCCTCGCCGTAGCCCACGGCCCCGTCATCGGTGAGCAGGCGAACGGCGATGTCGTCCACCGCCTCCACGGTGCGCAAAGCGGTCTTGAAGGGGTGGCGCAGGGGCAGACAGATGCGCCCCACCTGGATGTCTGTGATCTTCATGGATACCGTCTCCCAAAATGAAAGTTGCCGGCGGGGAAATTTCAAAATATTAAAATAAAGTTTAGCACATCTTTCAGCTAAAGTAAAGGGTGATGCCGAAATATTACTGACAAAAAAATGCGGCCAAACAGCAGGCCCATGAAGGGATCCTTCAATAAATTGCAAAACCAAGGGGGAGATCTCGCCTTGCGCCCAGGGCGGTATCTGTGATAAGATTTATAAAAGTCCAAGAAATGGGACACAAAATGAGGTATGCTTTCCCTGAGAACAGAAAGGAGGAGGCGACATGGCAAAGAGCGCCAATCAAAAGCGGAAGCTGCTGGTGCTGTACCGCTTTCTGCTGGCCCGTACGGACGAGGACCACCCGGTGACCGTCCAGGAGATGCAGGACGAGCTGGCCCGGTGGGACATCGCCGCCGAGCGCAAGAGCATCTACAACGACATGGAGGAGCTGCGGCAGCTGGGGGTGGACGTCCAGAGCCGCAAGGGGAAGAGCCCCGGCTGGTTCATCGGCCAGCGGGAGTTCGAGCTGGCGGAGCTCAAGCTGCTGGTGGACGCGGTGCAGTCCAGCCGGTTCCTCACCCTCCGGAAGAGCGATAGCCTCATCCGCAAGCTGGAGGGGCTGGCCTCGGTCTACCAGGCCCGGAAGCTCCAGCGGCAGGTGTATGTGGACCGGCGGGTCAAGACCATGAACGAGAGCATCTTCTATAATGTGGACAAGCTCCACACCGCCATCGCCGCCGACCGGGCGGTGGCCTTCCGCTATTTCGAGTACAACATCAAAAAGGAAAAGGTCTACCGCCGGGAGGGGAAGCGGTACTATGTCTCCCCCTGCGGCCTGATCTGGGACAACGAGAACTACTATTTGGCCGCCTGGGACGGGGCCAACGGGGAGGTGCGCCACTACCGGGTGGACAAGATGACGGACATCACCATCACCGGCATGGCCCGCCATGTGCCCGGGGACTGGGACCCGGAGGGCTACGCCCGCCGCCACTTCGGTATGTTCTCCGGCCGGCAGGGACAGGTGCGCCTGCGGTGCGCCGCCGCCCTGGCGGGGGTGGTGCTGGACCGCTTCGGCCAGGACGTGATGCTGGTGCCCGACGGGGAGGACCGGTTCACCGTCACCCTGGATGTGGTGGTCAGCCCGCCTTTCTGGGGCTGGCTGTTCGGCCTGGGGGACGGTGTGCAGGTGCTCTCCCCGGACTGGGCGGTGGAGGAGTTCCGCCAACGGCTGGGCCGCGTGGCGGCATTCTACTCTCAGGATAGCGCAGCCGATCGCAAATAAAAAGGGCAGTCCGTGCTGAATAGTTAACAAAACGTGCGGTCTTTTTCCTTGAAGGATCCAGGGCAGCGGGCGGGATGGATGGGGCCGGGGGCCCCGGCGGGCGGCCGGCCAGCGGTCCCGGCCTGGACCGGTCGGCCCGGGGGCGGCCTATGGCCGGTGGAGCGGCCAGCAGGAGGGGCCAGATCCCCTGTTGACATCGTGTCAGGATGGTGCTATAGTACAGGTGCTGACACGATGTCAGAATGTGAGACGATATCGGAGAGACAGACCTTATGGCGGGCAGAAGTCCGCCCAAAGGCTGTGCAGAACGCACAAGGAGGTCAAAACATGAAGGCAAAGGTCTATTTTTCCCGCCAGATCACCCCTGAAAAGGTGGTGGAGATGTATCGTGTCCTGGGGGTGGAGCTGCCCGGCAAGGTGGCGGTGAAGGTCCATTCCGGGGAGAAGGGCAACCAAAACTTCCTGCACCCTGAGTTCTGGAAGCCCATGGTGGAGGCCGTCCACGGCACCATCGTGGAGTGCAACACCGCCTATGGCGACGCCTCCGGCGGCGTGCGGGACAACACCGACTCCCACTGGAAGCTGATGGAGGAGCACGGCTGGACCAAGTACTTTGACGTGGACCTGATGGATGCCGAAGGGCCCGACGTGGTCTGGCCCATCCAGGGCGGCAAGGTCCTGAAGGAGAACCACGTGGGCAAAAACATCCTGAACTATGACTCCATGCTGGTGCTGGCCCACTTCAAGGGCCACCCCATGGGCGGCTACGGCGGCGCCCTCAAGCAGCTGTCCATCGGCTGCGCCTCCCGGGCGGGCAAGGCGCTGATCCACTCCGCGGGCGTGACCGACGACCGGTATGAGACCTGGCAGAAGCATGCCGACGCCACCGCCTTCCCCGAGGCCATGGCGGACGCTGCCATGAGCGTGGTGGAGCATTTCAAGGGCAAGATCGCCTTTGTCAACGTGATGAAGAACCTGTCCGTGGACTGCGACTGCTGCGCCGTGGCGGAGGACCCCTGCATGAAGGACATCGGCATCCTGGCCAGCCTGGACCCGGTGGCCATCGACCAGGCCTGCATCGACCTGGTGATGGCCTCCGACGACCCGGGCAGGGAGCACTTCATGGAGCGGGTGAACAGCCGCAACGGCATCCACACCATCGAGGCCGCCGCCGAGCTGGGCTATGGCACCCGGGAGTACGAGCTGGTGGAGATGTGACCGGCATCCAGATCGGAGGGAGACAGCATGGGCAAGATATTGGTAGCGTATTTTTCCGCCAGCGGGGTGACCGCCCAGGCGGCAAAGAGGATCGCGGAAGCGGTGGGGGCGGATCTGTATGAGATCCGTCCGGAGGCGCTCTACACCGCCGCCGACCTGGACTGGCGGAACAAGAAGAGCCGCAGCACCCTGGAGATGACCGATCCGGACAGCCGCCCGGCCATGGCGGGCCCCAAGGCGGATGTGGACCGGTATGACACCGTCTTTGTGGGCTTTCCCATCTGGTGGGGCGTGGAGCCCCGGGTGGTGGACACCTTCCTGGACAGCCAGGATCTCACCGGCAAGACGGTGATCCCCTTCGCCACCTCCGGCGGCAGCGGCATGCCCTACGCCCAGCGGCATCTCCAGGACCAGTACCCCGCGCTGCGCTGGGAGCGGGGGGAGCTGGTCACCGCCGGGACGGCGGCGGCCTGGGCCAAAAAGGCGCTGGAGGGGTAGCGGCGCCTGCCCACAGGGCGGACAGCATGTGCTTCGCCGGCGCTGGGCGCCGGCGGGAAGAAGGGAGAGACCACCATGCCCAAGGGCTCGGAGGAGCGGACGAACGCGCGGAGAGAGGAGATCGTCAACGCCTGTGCGGCGCTGTACGAGACCATGAGCTTCAAGGAGATCACCCTCAAGGAGATCGGCAGGCAGACCTCCTTCACCCGCACGTCGATCTATAACTATTTCCAGTGCAAGGAGGAGATCTTCCTGGCCCTGCTCCAGCGGGAGTACCAGGCGTGGGAGCGGGACCTGGAGGCCATGCGCCAGGGACACGACCACATGTCCGCCGCCCAGTTCGCCAGCGAGCTGGCCCGCACGCTGGAGCGCCGGGGGCGGATGCTGAAGCTGCTGAGCATGGACTACTATGACATGGAGGCCAACAGCCGCATGGAGGAGCTGGCGGCCTTCAAGGGGACCTACGGCGCCGTCATGAGGGCCGTGGCCCGCTGCTTGGAGACGTTTTTTCCCCAAATGGCCCAGGAGGATATCCAGGGTTTCCTCTATGCCTTTTTCCCCTTCCTGTTCGGCATCTATCCGTATACGGTGGTGTCGGAAAAGCAGCGGCAGGCCATGGAGCAGGCGGGCACCAGCTATGTGGTCCTGTCTGTCTATGAGATCACGCGGTCGCTGGTGGAAAAGCTCCTGGGAGACAGATAGGGCCAAGATAACAGATAGGGTCGAGATAACAGAAGAAAAGAGGGAAGAGACATCAGTCTCTTCCCTCTTTTGCACGTTTTTGATGACAGGCGCGGCGACAGCCCGCCGGGCTCAGACTGTCTGCAGGAACCGCAGGAAGGCGGCCCGGCCCGCCTCGTCCCGCTTGTACACCCCGGCGTGCTCCAGCACCTGGGCGAACACCAGGCCGGTCTCCTTCTGGACGATGTCCAGGGCGTTGTCCGCGGTGATGGTGTACCTGGGGGCGAAGCCCTCCGCCCAGTCGGCGTGCTTGGCGGTGAGCTCGCTCCGGCGCAGGTCGGCGCCGGTCACAAGAGCGTCGGCCACGGCGGCCATCTCCGCCTTCAGCCGGGCGGGGAGGACGGCCAGGCCCATGACCTCAATGAGGCCGATGTTCTCCTTCTTGATGTGGTGCAGCTCAGCGTGGGGATGGTACAGCCCCAGAGGGTGCTCCTCCGTGGTCAGGTTGTTGCGCAGCACCAGGTCCAGCTCATATTTCCCATCCCGCATCCGGGCGATGGGGGTGATGGTGTTGTGGGGGACGCCGTCGGTCTCGGCGTAGATGACCGCCGCCTCGTCGGTGTACCCCCGCCAGGCGGTGAGGATCCGGTCGGCCAAGTCCACCAGGCGTTCGGGGTCGGTGCTGGCCAGGCGCACCACCGACATGGGCCACTTGACGATGCCCGCCTCCACATCCTCATAGCCGGGGAAGGTAAAGGGGGCCTCCACCGGGGCCTTTTCCATGGCGAAGGTGTAGTGCCCGCCCTGGAAGTGGTCGTGGGCCAGGATGGAGCCGCCCACGATGGGCAGGTCGGCGTTGGAGCCCACGAAATAGTGGGGGAACTGGCGGACAAAGTCCAGCAGCTTGGCGAAGCAGGCACGGTCGATCTTCATGGGAGTGTGGACGCTGTTCAGGCAGATGCAGTGCTCGTTGTAGTACACATAGGGGGAGTACTGGAGGAACCAGGGGGAGCCGTTGATGGTGATGGGGACGATGCGGTGGTTCTGCCGGGCGGGGTGGTCCACCCGGCCGGCATACCCCTCGTTCTCGGCGCACAGCTGGCACCGGGGGTAGTTGGAGGCGGGCAGGTCCCGGGCGGCGGCGATGGCCTTGGGGTCCTTCTCCGGCTTGGACAGGTTGATGGTGATGTCCAGCGCTCCGTACTCCGTGTCCGCCTTCCACTGCATGTCCTTGGCGATCCGGTCCCGGCGGATGTAGTTGGTGTCCTGGCTGAATTTGTAGTACCAGTCGGTGGCCGCCCTGGGGCTCTCCCGGTACAGGGCCTGGAACTTTTCGATGACCTGGGCGGGGCGGGGGGTGAGCCGGCCCATGAGCTCGGTGTCGAACAGGTCCCGGTAGACCACGGAGTTCTCGGTGAGCACACCCCGGGCATAGGCGTCATCGGTGAGCTCGTCCAGCACGGCGGCCAGGTCGATGTCCCCCCATTCCTTCCCGGGGTCGGTGTAGCTGTCCAGCTTCAGGGCGTCCAGGATGGTGTTGACGGCCCAGGTATACTCGCACTCCTTGATGAGCCCGGCGCGCAGGGCGTAGGCGGCCAGCTTGGAGATGGCTTCGTCTACCATGGCTCAGCCCTCCTCATAGCCGTGGGGGTGGCTCTGGTGCCACTTCCAGGCGGAGGCCACGATGGTGCTCAGGTCGGCGTACTGGGGCTTCCAGCCCAGCACGGACTTGGCCTTCTCGGAGGAGGCCACCAGCTGGGCCGGGTCGCCGGCCCGCCGGGGGGCGATCTCCGCCGGGATGGGGTGGCCGGTGACGGAGCGGGCCACCTCCACCACCTCTTTGTTGGTGAAGCCCACGCCGTTGCCCAGGTTGAAGACGTTGTTCTCCCCGCCGGAGAGCAGATAGTCCAGGGCCAGGATGTGGGCCTGGGCCAGGTCGGTGACATGGATATAGTCCCGCACGCAGGTGCCGTCCCGGGTGGGGTAGTCGTCCCCGAAGATGGACACCTTCTCCCGCTGGCCGTTGGGCACCTGGAGGATGATGGGGATGAGGTGGGTCTCCGGGTCGTGGGCCTCCCCGATGGCGCCGGAGGGGTGGGCGCCGGCGGCGTTGAAGTACCGCAGGGCCACATACCGCAGGCCGTGGGCGTGGGACACCCAGCTCATCATCTGCTCCATGGACAGCTTGGTCTGGCCGTAGCAGTTGGTGGGCACGGTGCGGTCTGTCTCCAGGATGGGGATCTGCTCCGGCTCGCCATAGGTGGCGGCGGTGGAGGAGAACACGATCTTGTCCACCCCGTGGTGTACCATGGCGCTCAGGAGCACCATGGTGCCGTGGAGGTTGTTGTCATAGTATTTCAGCGGGTCGGACATGGACTCCCCCACCTGGGAGGAGGCGGCGAAGTGGATGACCCCGTCGATGTGCTCGGCCTGGAAGAGCACGTCCAGGGCGGCCCGGTCCCGGATGTCCAGCTGGTAGAAGCGGGCCTTGGGATGGACGGCGGCGCGGAAGCCGGTGAGCAGGTTGTCCGCCACCACCACGTCCCGGCCGGCGTCGATGAGCTCGTATACGATGTGGGAGCCGATGTATCCGGCGCCCCCCAGCACTAAGATCGCCATGAAAAAGACCTACCTTTCCACAGATTGAAATGATGGGATCAGTCCAGCACCACACAGCCGCCCTGGGGGCGGATGTGGAGGATGTGGCACATGCCCGCCCCCAGGAGGTTTTCCATACCGGCCTTGAAGGCGGCCAGCCTTTCCTCGGGGACGAAGGCCTGGATGGTGCCGGCAAAGCCGCCGCCGTGGACCCGGATGGCCCCGGTGCCCTCCAGCAGCTCCCGCCCGATGGCCAGGGCCAGAGGGATGGCCTGCTGCCGGGGGTCAGCGATGGACCAGGTGTTCTGCAGGTGCAGGGCGGAGGACAGCCCCGAGGCGTTGACCAGGGCCAGGAACCGGTCGAAGTCCCCGGCCTCCAGGGCGGCCGCCTCCTCCACCGCCTTGCGGTCGTCGGCATAGAAGTGCAGGGCCCGGAGCACCGCCCGGTCGCCGCATTCGCCGCGCAGTGCCGGGATGGCGGCGCGGAAGTCGGCCTCCGGCACGTCCCGGAGCACCTGACGGCCGAAGTGGGCGGCCACCGCCCCCATCTCCCGGGTGATATCGGCGTAGTCGTCGGTGAGGTCGGCATGGCAGGAGCCGGTGTCCACGATGCACAGGGCGTGGCCCGAGCGGGAGAAGTCGTACCCCACCTGCCGGACCACGGGGTCGGCGGGATCGGCGAAGTCGATGGCCACCGCGCCGCCCACCGACGAGCCCATCTGGTCCATCAGGCCGCAGGGCTTGCCGAAGTAGACATTCTCCGCATACTGGCCGATCTTCGCAAGCTCGACGGGGGTCAGGTGCCCGCCGCAGCAGAAGAAGTTGAGGATGTTCCCGACCAGCACCTCATAGGCGGCGGAGGAGGACAGGCCGGAGCCGGACAGCACGTTGGAGGTGATGTAGGCGTCAAAGCCCACGGGGGAGCAGCCCGCGCCCTCGATCTTGGCCGCCACCCCCCGCACCAGGGCGGCGGAGGTGTTGCGCTCTTCGATATGGGGGAGCAGGTCGTCCAGCCCCACCTCCAGGGCGGGATAGCCCTCGGAGCGGATGCGGATGACATCCAGCCCGTTGGGGGCGGCGCAGGCGAGCATATCCAGGTCCACGCTGCCGCACAGCACATGGCCGTGCTGGTGGTCGGTGTGG
>JAHZFC010000039.1 GCA_019421525.1 Clostridiales bacterium | reverse complement strand
TCACCTCGGTGGACGCCCTCATCGCCCACCTGAGGGCCCGCACCCCCTATCAACTGTGCTACGCCTTCGGCACAGAGAGCTTCCGCGCCCAGCTCCAGCAGGCGGGCATTCCGGTGACTGACCGGCTGGAGGACGGCATCGACTGCCTGCTCATGGGCTTTGACACCGAGCTGACCTTCCAGAAGCTGGAGGACGCCTGCATCCTCCTGAACCGGGGGGTGGACTACTACGCCACTAACCCCGACTGGGTGTGCCCCACCTGGTACGGCTCGGTGCCCGACTGCGGCAGCGTGTGCGAGATGCTCTTCCGGGCCACCGGCCGCCGGCCGGTGGTCATCGGCAAGCCCCAGCCGGCCATGGCCCTGCTGGCCATGGCGCGCACCGGCTTTTCCCCGGAGGAGACCCTCCTGGTGGGGGACAGGCTGTACACCGACATCGCCTGCGGGGCCAACGCGGGCATCGACACTGCCTTCGTCCTGTCCGGGGAGGGCACTTTGGCCGACCTGGAGGCAAGCCAGGTCAAGCCCACCTGGGTATTTGACGACGTGGGGGCGCTGGCGCGGGCGCTGGGCGGGCCTCCGGCTCCCCCCCTGGCGGGGGAGCCGGAGGCCGGCAGGCGGACTGAGGGGGGGCCAAAGGCGTAGCCTTTGGGGATGCATCTTCCCGAGCCCATTTCTTTTGACAGCGCCGTCGGCCTCCCCCTGGACGGGGGAGGTGGCTGCGCAGCAGCCGGAGGGGGTGGCCCCTGACAAGGGCGGGGCCCTTGCAACCCCATGAGCCCGTCCCGGCCTCCGGCGGGTGACTTTCTAAGCGATTAGAAAGTCACCAAAGCCAAGGGCTGCGCCCTTGGAGATGCGTTTTTCCGACCCCATTTCTTTTGACAGCGCCAAAAGAAACGGTGTCGGACCGCCAAAGAAAAGCGCGGACCGGCCCTTCGGTGCACCCTTCTGTTGCCCGGCGCATGAAGTCAGGACACTCCCTACCCCCTGCGCCGTTGCTGCTGATGCCGACAGAGGCGGCACCTTCAGCGGCCCACGATAGAGCGCCTGGTGCGGCACATGCTGAGAGCAGGCGTGTCCCGAGGGCCCGGTGGGGTTCTACAACTTCCAGGAGAGCGGCAGCGGAAAATAGTGGCTTCGAATGTCGGCTCACCCCAACGCCGGACGGAGAACGGTGCACCATCCTATCCTGGGCCCTCGTAAAAAACGGGGGTTCTTAGGGGGAAAATCCTGTGAGCGAGGCTTCCGTCCTTTGGAAGCCGTGGTCTCACCCGGATTTTCGCCCCTAAGCGTGTCTTTGGGTACTTTCTGCCCGTGCAGAAAGTACCCCGCCGGAGGCCCTGGCAGGGCCCCGTGAGGTTGCAAGGGTGAAGCCCTTGGCGTTGCCCGCCGCCGGGCGGGGTCCCCCACAGGGGACAGACAAGAGAGAGAGGAGGTACCACCCAGTGGGACCTTTTGAGAAAAACCGATGGCTGCGGGTGGCGGTGGGCACGGTGATGATGCTGTGCCTGGGCACCCTGTACGCCTGGTCCATCTTCCGCGCCCCCTTCGGGGCGCTCTACCCCAGCTGGACCACCGCCGACCTGTCCATGAACTTCACCATCTCCATGGTGTGTTACAGCGCCGGGGGCTTTCTGGGGGGCAAGCTGTCCAAAAAGGCCTCCAATACCGTGACCGCCCTGGCCGCCGCCGTGCTCATCCTGGCGGGCTTTCTGGGGGTGTCCTGGCTGCCCGCCGGTCCTGGGGCGGCCAAGATCCAGCTCTATGTGTGCTACGGGGTGCTGTCCGGCCTGGGCACCGGCTTTGGCTACAACGCCATCGTGTCCGGGGTGGGGGGCTGGTTCCCGGACAAGAACGGCCTGGCCACCGGGGTGCTGCTCACCGGCTTCGGCCTGGGCACCATGCTCATCGGCCAGCTGGCGGACGCGCTCATCCCCGTGGTGGGCCTGCCCGCCCTGTTCCGGGCCTTCGCGGTGGTCATCGCCGTGGTGCTGGCCCTGGGCAGCCCCTTTGTCCGCCTGCCCGGGGCGGATGTGGCCCTGCCGCCGCCCCCCGCCACCGCCCAGGTGGAGGGCCAGCGGGACTACACCTCCGGCCAGATGGTCCGCCGGCCTGCCTTCTGGCTCTTTTTCCTTTGGAACATGCTCATGTGCGCCTCCGGCCTGCTGGTCATCAACTCCGCGGCCAGCATCGCCGCCTATTACGGCGCGGCGGCGGTGCTGGGTCTGCTGCTGTCGGTGTTCAACGGCCTGAGCCGCATCCCCTTCGGGGTGCTGGTGGACAAGTTCGGCCGCCGGAAGGTGATGCTGCTGGCCAACGGCTTTCTGCTGCTCAGCGGGACGCTGCTGGTGCTGGGCGGGGTGAGCCGCAGCGCGGTGCTGGTGCTGGCGGGCATGCTCATCATGGGGGTGTGCTACGGCAACTCCGTCACCATCGGCACCCTGGTCATCCGGCAGTTCTACGGCTCGGCCCACTACGCTACCAACCTGGCCATCGTCAACTGCTGCGCCATCCCAGCCTCCTTCATCGGGCCGCTGATCTCCAGCGCCCTCCAGACCGCCTCAGGGGGCGACTACACCACCACCTTTGTGTGCGTGCTGGTGTTTGCCGTGGCCGACCTGCTGGTGGGCTTCTTGGTGAAAAAGCCGTGAAGTCGGCAGAAAACGAGAGGAGGGACCGGCTGTGACCGCCACATTCATCAACGTGGCCCTGGTGCTGCTGGGCAGCGCCCTGGGCCTGCTGTTCCAAAACCATATCAGCCAACGCTTCATGACCACCCTCACCATGGCCCTGGGTCTGTGCGTGGCGGGCATCGGCATCTCGTCCCTGGTGTCCACCCAGGACACCCTGTGCGTCATCGTGTGCATGGTGGTGGGCTCCCTCATCGGGGAGGCGGTGGACATCGAGCGGCGGCTGGAGGGTGCGGGGGACCTGATCCGCACCCGGCTCATCCACAGCGCGGAGGGGAGCCGGTTCACCGAGGGCTTCGTCACCGCCTCCCTGCTGTTCTGCGTGGGGGCCATGGCCATCACCGGCTCCATTGAGGCGGGGCTCAACCACAACTGGTCCATCATCGTGTCCAAAGGGGTCATCGATGGGGTGACGGCCATCTCCTTTGCCGCCACCATGGGGGTGGGGGTGGCCTTTTCCGCCGTCCCCCTGCTGGTGTACCAGGGGGCGATCACCCTGCTGGCGGGCTGGGTGGGGCCCTACCTGCCCGAGGCGGTCATCACGGAGATGAGCGCCGTGGGCGGGGCGCTCATCGTGGGCATCGCCGTCAATATGCTCCAGCTGGGCCGGGATAAGCTCAAGGTGGGCAATATGCTGCCGGCTATCTTCCTGCCCATCCTGTATGTGCCGCTGAGTGGATGGTTATCCCGGCTGGTGGGGTGAATTGCCCACCTTGGGGCCCCGCAGGGCGCACCCGGCGGGCTTGCCGTACCAGCGTCTTGCGGAGCAAGACCTTGGGCCCGGCGCAATTCACTTGCGGCGGGCCAGGGGAAATGGGGCCCCCATCAAGCGAGGCTTGATGGGGAGGGCAATATGCTGCCGGCTATCTTCCTGCCCATCCTGTATGTGCCGCTGAGTGGATGGTCATCCCGGCTGGTGGGGTGACCGGCTACCTGGTATCGGGCACAGGAAAGGCAAAAGAGGGGCCTGACCGGCCAGAGGTGTCACCTTTGGCCGGTCAGGCCCCTCCCTGTTTCAAAAACCGTATGGGCGGATACGGAATTTCAGTTGGACGCATCTTGGGAAGAAGGGTATAATTACAGACGAATTTGGTCCTGGTCTCCGTCTGTTTGGGCAGTTTCGATAAGTTTGACAAATCCTTTCATAAGTGGGTTCTCCTCCAGGGACCGATAGACCACCACCTTTGGATAGGCGGGCCCATCCGTGATCGGGATCATTCGGATGTTGGGGTCCGCTCCCAGCACAGCCGTCCGGTTGGTGATCGTGACGCCCAGTCCGGCGGAGACATACAGCGGCATGGCGGTCAGCTGCTTGATCATGTTCACACGGCGCAGCGGATGGACAAAGCCCATATTGCGCTCCAGATCTCCCACCGGGTCGTTCCTCGGAGGGGCAAAGCCCTCGCCCTCCGGCAGGAGCAGCGGGGGAAGGGCCTGGAGGATCTGTTCCAGCTCGGATCGGGTCACCTGTTCCGGCAGGCCGGCCGCCTGAGGCCGGCAGACCGCCAGATGAGGGAGCTCCTCGGTGCGCAGGATGACGGTCATGTTGGTGAAGAACCCTTCTTCCGGGTTGTCCAGGCCGTTGATCACATCCAGGGTGCCGTCCAGCAGGCCGTTGCGCAGATGGTCGTACTGCCCCCGGCGGATGGTGATCTTCACCTGGGGCCGCAGCCCGTGGAGGCGGCGGATCGCGCAGAGCAGTTCGGGACTGATCTGCTGCTCGTCCGCAAGCCCGATGTGGAGCTCTCCGGCCCTGTTTCGCCCCAGGTCCTCCACCTGCCGGGTAAGGTCCTGGAAGTCCCCGTAGATATCTTTCAGCCCGGCATACAGCCGCTCCCCCGCCTGGGTGAGGGAGACAGTGTTGTTTTTGCGGATGAACAGCTGGGCGTTGAGTTCCTGTTCCATGTTGCTGATCTGACGGGACAAGGTGGGCTGGGAGATGAAGAACCGCTCCGCCACCGCGGAAAAGTTCAGCTTCTGGGCCAGGGCCAGGAAATATTCCATCTGCTGGGTCGTCATGGTGCGTCCCTCCGATCTGCGTATGTTCGATATGGTTTCGGCCATATCTTACATTATATATGCATCTGCATGCAAAAATCAACATGTTTCAAAAGGGGTGATCTAAGGAGGGAAAGGAGCGGCACCGGCTCTCCCGCACTGAGGAGGCGCGGTGCCAGACGCCGCCGGTCCGGCGGCGTGACAGACTGGATACAAATAAAGAGAAAAGAGGAGAACTATCCATGACACCTTCTGAGATCATCGGTCTGCTCGGTATCCTGGTGGCATTCTTCGTGGTCATCTTCTTCACCTACAAGGGCTTCCACCTGGCCTATGTGGTCATGGTGGCCTGCCTGATCGTACTGGTGACCAACAGCATGCCCATCATGCAGACCTTTAGTGAGACGATCATGCCCAGAGTGGGCGAGCAAGCTGCCACTCTGCTGCCCCTGTACCTGTTCGGCGCCATCTTCGGCAAGATGTTCATCGACTCGGGCGCGGCGGACTCCCTGTCCAAGTTCCTGCTGAACCTGCTGGGCCGGAACGCCACCGCCCAGGCCAAGCGGATGATCGGCTTCACCTGCGTCATCATCATGAACGTCATCTTCAACTACGTGGGCGTGGATCCCTTCGCCTCCCTGTTCACCATGATCGGCATCGCCACCGGCATCATGGTGGAGGCGGACATCCCCCGCAAGTATATGCCTGTCATGCTGGTGCTGGGCTCCACCCTGGGCAACGTCATGCCCGGCTCCCTGGCCGCCCCCAACATCATGGCCGGCAATATCCTCGATCCCGAGCACACCGGCCTGGTCAGTTCCATGTCCGGCTGGGTGGGCGGCTTCATCTTCATCGTGTTCGTGTTCGTCACCTCCTTCTTCTACATCAACCGGATGATGAAGAAGGATGTGGCCGGCGGCATGAAGTTCGAGTACGGCCCCCTGGAGCCCGCCTCTACCGACATGAAGCGCCTGCCCCCGGTGATCCTGGCCATCATCCCCCTGGTGGTCATCCCCGTGAGCTATAACCTGTGGTTCAGCACCGCCGCCTGGCTGTCTATGGCCGTGGGCTGCGTGGCCGGCATTATCTGCTACGGCGTGTACATCCCCAAGGCCAACGGCACCAGCCGCGTCATGACCGTGGTCAACAGCATGAACGACGGCGTGACCATCGCCGGCATCCCCGCCATCATCCTGCTCAACTTCACCCTGGGCTACGCCATCGAGGCCGCCCCCTCCTTTACCATCATCCAGAACGCCTTTATCAACATGCCCGGCCCCGCCCTGCTGGCCCTGTCCCTCATGGCCATCCTGCTGCTGGGCGCCGCCGCCTCCGCGGCCGGCATGCTGATCGCCGCCATGGCCGCCGCCAGCACCTTCATCCCGGTGCTGGGCGTGGACCCGGACGCCGCGTTCCGTATCCTGCTGCTGTCCACCACCGTGTTGGACTCCCTGCCCTTCGCCGGCGCCATCGTGGCCATGATGAGCATCACCGGCATCAAGTACAAGGAGGGCTATCCTCCCATCGCTATGACCACCGTGCTGTTCACCTTCCTGGGCAACATGATCGTGGCTGTGCTGTACTCTGTGTTCCCCATGCTGCCTTAAAAACATTTCTTCAGCCTGCGGGACTTTCGTCCCGCAGGCTGATGCCATATCCCTGGTTTGGGATCTGAAAAAATTTTAGAAGGAGTGACCTATCATGGCCCAGCCCTATCCCCACCTGCTCTCCCCCATCCAGTGTGGGAAGTTCATCTTCAAAAACCGGATGCAGTCGTCCAATTCCCTGCCCCACTTCTCCCAGGGTCCGGAGAAGTACCCTGCCGATCCCACCATCGCCCACTTCCTGGGCCGGGCAAAGTCCGGGGCTGCCTTCGTCACCCTGGCCGGCTTTGAGGATTCCATCAACGCCCCCCAGTTCCCCGACACCCTGGACATGTCCCACTTCCCCGAGTTCGACCTGCGCGACGCCCTGTGCCAGAACTACATGGTGGAGCTGATCGAGGCCATGCACTATGAGGGCACCCTGGTGTCCGGCTCCCTGTTTTCCGCTAACAAGACCTTCCGCTATGAGAACGAGAACGGCCAGGTGGAGATCATCGACGCCAACCCCCCCATCGACATGAGCCTGGGCGCCACCTCCATGATCATCCAGCAGGCGGGGGACGAGGTGTCCGCCGAGGACCTGGTGAAGATCGCCAAGAGCTACGGCCAGAAGACCGCCTTCTACAAGCGGCTGGGCTTTGACGCGGTGACCATCCACATGAGCTACCGGGCCCAGCTGCCCGGCCAGCTGCTCTCCCCCCTGTCCAACAAGCGCACCGACGAGTACGGCGGCAGCTTTGAAAACCGCTGCCGCTTCCCCCTGCTGATGCTGGAGGAGGTCAAGAAGGCCGCCGGCAGCGACATGCTGGTGGAGATCCAGTTCTCCGCCGAGGAGCCCGAGGGGGGCTACACCGTGGAGGAGGGGCTGGAGTTCTTGAAGCTGGCCCAGCCCTATGTGGACATCGTCCAGGTCCGCTCCGCCGAGGGCGACCCCAACCACCCCATCCCCTTCGAGCTCAGGCACACCCCCTTCCTGGAGCTGGCCGCCCGGATCAAGGCCGCCGGCCTGGACTTCCTGGTGAGCAACGTGGGCGGCTTCTTCTACCCCGAGGAGGCGGACCGTGCCATTGCCGAGGGCAAGCTGGACCTGGTGGCCATGGCCCGGGCCTGGATCTCCAACCCCGACTACGGCCAGATGCTCTACGAGGACCGGGCGGACGACCTGGTGCCCTGCCTGCGGTGCAACAAGTGCCACGGCCGGGGCAAGCACGACATCATGACCACCGTATGCTCCGTCAACCCCAAGTTCGGCTTTGAGGCGGTGGACCGCTACCTGGCCTCCCCCGTGACCAAGGTGAAGGACATCGCCATCATCGGCGGCGGCCCGGGCGGCATGCGCACCGCCATCTACCTGGCCGACCGGGGCCACAAGGTCACCATCTACGAGGCCGAGGGCGAGCTGGGCGGCGCCATCCGCCACTCCGACTACATCCCCTTCAAGTGGACGCTGAAGGACTACAAGGACTACCTCATCGCCCAGGTGGCCAAGCGGGACATCAAGGTGCTCCTCAACACCCGGGTCACCCCGGACATGGTGGCCGGCCGCTATGACGCGGTGATCGCCGCTGTGGGCGCCCAGCCCATCATCCCCAACATCCCCGGCGTGGACTCTGCCAACGTCACCGTGGCCACCGACGCCATCATGCACGCCGACAAGATCGGCGATCAGGTGGTGGTCATCGGCGGCGGCGAGGTCGGCGTGGAGACCGGCATGTTCTTCGCCCAGATGGGCAAGGAGGTCACCGTGGTGGAGATGCGGGACGAGCTGGCCGCGGACACCACTGTGATGCACTACCGCTCCATGTTCCAGGAGGCCTGGGAGAGCATCCCCACCTTCCACTATGTGCTCAACGCCACGGCCAAGGCCATCACCCCCGACCACGTCACCTACACCGACAAGGACGGGGTGGACCACGACCTGCCCGCCCAGTCCGTCATCCTGTCCGTGGGCATGCGGGCCAAGAAGGACGAGGCCCTGTCCTTCTACGGCGCGGGCGACCACTTCTACATGGTGGGCGACTGCTACAAGCCCGGAACCATCCAGACCACCAACCGCAGCGCCTATGTCACCGCGGTGAAGATCTAAGTCTCATTTATGACCGGAGCGGGAGGCCATCGAGCCTCCCGCTCCTTCTCTTTTCGCAAGGGTGGGGCCCTTGACCTATTTCAAGGACTGCGTCCCTGGACCCTTATCCAAAGGCTGCGTCTTTGGAACGTATTCTCCAAAAACCATTTCTTTTGTATGCGCCAAAAGAAACGGTTTTTGAAATCCAAAGAAAAGCGCTGACTGGCCCTTTGGTGCGCCCTCCTATTGACCGGCGCATGAAGTCAGGACACACGAAGCGCCGCTTTCCGCTGCCGCTCATGCCGACAAAGGTAGTAATTCCAGCGACCTTCGGTAGAGCGCCTAGTCTGGTATCTGCTGAGAGCAGGCGTGTCCCGTGGGCCCGGCAGAGTTCTACAACTGCCAGCGGAGCGGCAATTAGGGGCAGAGTGTATCGGCTTACCCCAACGCCGGAAAGAGAACGCTGTAGCACCCTATCCTGGGCCCTCGTAAAAAACGGGGGTCCTTAGGGGAAAAATCCTGTGAGCGAGGCTTCCGCCCTTTGGAAGCCGTGGTCTCACCCGGATTTTTGCCCCTAAGCGTGTCTTTGGTTACTTTCTGCACGAGCAGAAAGTAACCCGCCGGAGGCCGGGACGGGCTCATAGGGTTGCAAGGGTCTCGCCCTTGCCGTGACACCAAAAGAAATGGGGTCGGGAAGATACGTCCCCAAGGGCGCTAGCCCTTGAAAGAGCAGAGGGCGCTGCCGCCCGGCAGCGCCCCGCAGGACAGCCCTCCCGAAGGGGACCGGCCTATCCTGCCATAAACAATTTGCCCAGCAGGTCCTTGAAGATGCCGCCCATGCTCAGCCGCTCCACCGACTGGGCGGCCACCAGGTCGATGGTGTCCCGCAGCTCCCCGTCCACATAGACCTGCAGCTCGCCCAGCTTCTGCCCCTGCTCCACCGGGGCCTCCACGCTGTCGGCCAGGGACAGCTGGGTGGTGACGCTGCCCGCCTGGCTCTTCTCCACCAGGATGGCGCACTCCCGGCTGGTCACCGGCTGGACGGTGGCCTGCCCGCCCAGCAGCACCTCCACCGGCGAGAGGGCCTGGTCGGGGTAGACGGGCAGCAGGGTGTAATTGGCAAAGCCGTAGTTGAGCAGCACCTTGGCGCTTTCAAACCGGTCGTTGGAGGTGGGCGCGTGCATGACCACGGCGATGAGCTCCATGCCGCTGCGCTCCGCCGTGGCGGACAGGCAGTAGAGGGCGGCGTCGGTGGACCCGGTCTTGAGCCCGGTGGCACCCTCATAGAAGCGGATGAGCTTGTTGGTGTTGGACAGCTGGAACTGCCCGTCCCGGAGGGTGTCCATCCAGATGGTGGTGAACTCCCGGATCTCCGGGTGCTCCAAAATGAGCTCCCGGCTCATCAGGGCGATGTCGTAGGCACAGGTCACATGGCCCGCGGCGGGCAGTCCGGTGCAGTTGAGGAAGGTGGTGTGCTCCATGCCCAGCTCAGAGGCCCGCTGGTTCATCAGGGCCACGAAGGCCTCCTCGCTGCCGGCGATGTGCTCGGCCAGGGCCACGGCGCAGTCGTTGGCGGACACCACCGCCACCGCCTTGACCATGTCCCGGACGGACAGCTGCTCATTCTCCTTCAGCCAGATCTGGGAGCCGCCCATGGAGATGGCGTGGGCGGAGGCGGTGACCATGTCCTCCCACCCCAGCTGCCCGGCGTCGATGGCCTCCATCACCAGCAGCAGGGTCATCACCTTGGTAACTGATGCGGGCTCATACTGGGCGTGGGCCTCCTGCTCATAGAGGATGGTGCCCGTGGTCTTTTCCATCAGGATGGCGGAGGGGGCGGTGATAGCCAGGGAGGCGGTGGACTGGGCCTCCGCCTCCCCTTCGGCGGCGTAGGCGGGGGTCAGGCAGAGCAGAAAAAGGGCCAGAAGGGCCGCTGTCATGCGTTTCATGGCGATACCTCGATTCTTGTCTTCGACCCGGCGAAAAGGCGGAAGCCTTTCCGCCGGATCATTTGCGGCCCGCTGCAGCGCACTTCGTCGGCGCAAAGTTCGCTTTTCGCAGTTCCCGCCTCTTGGCGAGAACTGCGTACGCTTCCTTGCGCCTCCTCTCCCTGTGCAAACCGCGTTGCTGGGTTTGCACAGGGCCAAGAGGTCAGGGTGAGCAGAGGCTCTACAGGGGCTTGCTTTTGAAAAGAGGATGTGGATTTTTCATCTTTTCTATACACATTTGCCGCTGGATATGTTATGCTGTAAAGACGGAAATTTCTGCGCTGTGAAATGGGGGCGATGCCATGAAAACAGTGACCCGGGCGGCCTGCCGGGGGTGCCACGGCGGATGCATGTACCTGCTGACGGTGGAGGACGGACGGCTGGTGAAGGCGGTCCCCGACCCGGAGGGACCCCTGAACCGGGGTCACGGCTGCGTCAAGGGCATGTCCATCATCGAACAGGTCTACCACCCCGACCGGCTCACCTCCCCCCTGCGCCGGCTGGGGGTGCGGGGGAGCGGGCAGTGGGAGCCCATCACCTGGGACGAGGCCATGGACGAGATCGCCCGGCGGATGGGGGATATCCGCCGGGACTACGGGCCGGAGGCCATCTCCATCATCACCGGCACCGGGCGGCACCACCTGGGCCAGTTCTGGCGGTTCGGCAACGTCCTGGGCACCCCCAACGCCACCTCCTCCGGCGCCCTCATCTGCCTGGGGCCCCGGAAAAACGCCGGGGAGCTCACCGCCGGCCACTTCGCCGGGGTGGACTACTATGGGGACGTGAAGCCCGCAGGCATCCTGGTGTGGGGGGCCAACCCGGCGGTGAGCGGCGCGGACGGGGAGCTCCAGTGGCACATCAAGGACGCGGCCCGCTCGGGCACTCCCCTCATCGTGGTGGACCCCCAGCCCACCCAGCTGGCCCGCCAGGCCAGGATCTGGCTGCGGCCCCGCCCGGGCACCGACGGGGCCCTGGCCCTGGCCATCCTGAACGTCATTTTTGAAGAGGACCTCTACGACCACGATTTCTGCGAAAACTGGTGCCACGGCTTTACCGAGCTGCGGGAGCGGTGCCGCCAGTGGCCGCCGGAGCGGGCGGAGGCCATCACCTGGGTGAAGGCGGAGGATATCCGGGCCGCCGCCCGGCTCATCGCGTCCATCAAGCCGCTGTCCATGGAGTGGGGGTGCGCCATCGAGCAGTCCACCAACGCCTTCCACACCTGCCGGGCCATCTTCATGATCCCCGCGGTGACGGGCAACTACGACGTGCCCGGCGGCTTCGTGGAATCCATGGAGATCGCCCCCACGGAAGATCCCCTCTTTGACCGGCTCAGCCCGGAGGAGGCGGCCAGGGGCCTGCTGGGGGGCTACCCCCAGAACGACGGGCGCATGTCCCCCAAGCTGTTCGCCCACCCCTACCTGGTGCTGGACGCCATGAAAACGGGCAAGCCCTATAAGATCCGGGGCCTGTTCTCCAACGCCAACAACACCCTCATCTCCGTGCCCGACAGCAGGCACACCTACGAGTGCCTCCGGTGCCTGGACTATTTCGTGTACATGGACTTTTTCATGACACCCACCGCCCAGCTGGCGGACATCGTGCTGCCCGCCGCCCTGTGGCCGGAGGTGGACTCCCTGTTCTGTATGCCCGAGTTTGCCGACCAGGCCGTGCTGGCCATGCGCAAGGTCATCCAGGTGGGCCAGTGCCGGTCCGACCAGGATTTCATGCGGGAGCTGTGCCGCCGCATGGGGCTGGACTTCGGCGCGGACAGCCAGGAGGAGCTGCTCAACCAGTCCCTGGCAGAGATGGGCCGGCGCAGGCCGGAATACGCGGGATCGACCTGGGAAAAATTCAAGGACATGGGGGCCATCGAGCCCCGGCGGACCTACTATAACTACAAGCGCCGGGGCCGGTTCGACACCCCCACGGGCAAGTTCGAGCTG
This sequence comes from Clostridiales bacterium, assembly GCA_019421525.1. Classification (GTDB taxonomy): domain Bacteria; phylum Bacillota; class Clostridia; order Oscillospirales; family Oscillospiraceae; genus Enterenecus. Next base: position 2,249 of record JAHZFC010000039.1, on the reverse strand, counting down.
TGGTCCACCATCACCGAGAAGGCGGGTGGCGACCCCCTGCCCACCTGGACGGAGGTGCCCGAAAGCCCGGTCAGCCGCCCGGATCTGGCGGAGCGCTACCCCCTCATCCTCACCACCGGCGGCCGCATCCAGCAGTATTTCATCTCCAACAACCGTCAGATCAGGTCCCTGCGGCGGCAGGCCCCCTTTCCCATCGCTACCCTCCACCCGGACACCGCGAAGGCGGCAGGGATCGCCGAGGGGGACTGGATCTGGATCGAGAACCAGCGGGGCAGGGTCACCCAGAAGGCCCACCTGGAGCCGCTGATGGACCCCCGGGTGGTCAACGCCCAGATGGGCTGGTGGTACCCGGAGGCGGACCCGCCGGGGTACGACTGGGACGTGTCCAACATCAACGTGCTCACCTGCGGCGACCGGCCCCACGACCCGGTGAACGGCGCCTACCAGCTCCGGGCCCTGCTGTGCCGGGTGTACCCCAACCCGGAGGGGGCGGCCATCGAGGCGCGGTACCGGAGGTGGCTGGAGGCCCCCTCCGCACCTGACAGCTGACAGAGAAAACTCCGCACTCAGAAGTGGGATCTGCCAGTGAGAAAGCACAAAAAAGGAGGCGCTCAGCATGGAGAAAAAGCGGGAAACAGGAAGGCGGGGGATGAAGCCCTGGCAGCTGGCAGTGGGGATCGCGGCCGGCCTGCTGGCGTTCTGTCTGCCCCTTCTGTTTCCCCAGGGCATCCCCAATGGAGGGAAGCTTGCGCTGCTCCTCGTGGGGCTGGCCATCCTGGCCGCGTCAGTGCTGATCTTTGCCAGCCAGCGCGGAGGCGTGCGCTGCCCCAACTGCGGCGCCCGGTGGGGCGGCAACCCCTTCGGCATGGCCGCCCGCACCCATGAGGGCATCTTCCGCTGCCCCCGCTGCGGCACCATGATCGACATGAGATAAAGCATATCCATTCAATTTACTTTTATAGAAAAGAGGAAGATCACCATGAACCACTTTGCAACGATCGCATCCCAGCTGGCCGCCCACGACCTGGACGCCATGCTGGTCACCTCCGCCCCCGGTGAGTTCTACGCCGTGGGCCTCCACGGGGAGGGCATGGCCCTCATCACCCCCAGCCAGGTCTGGTACTACACCGACTCCCGGTATATCGAGGTGGCCCAGCAGCAGGTGACCGGCGCCCAGGTGGGCATGATCCAGACCGGGCAGACCTACCGCCAGCTGGCACAGGCCATCGTGGCGGACAAGGGTATCCGGCGGCTGGGCTTTGAGGACAACTATATGTCCGTGGCCGAGTATGACCAGTGGAAGGCAGGCGTCAGCGCCGAGCTGGTGCCCGCCTCCGAGATCCTGGATCTGCTGCGCATGGTCAAGGACGAGGGCGAGCTGGCCGTCATGCGCGAGGCCCAGCGGATCACCGATGAGGCTTTCACCGAGATCTTGAACGATATCAAGCCCGGAGTGGCCGAGTGTGAGATCGCCGCCAAGCTGACCTACCTCATGGCCCGCAAGGGGGCGGAGCGCAACTCCTTCGACCCCATCGTGGCCTGCGGGGCCAACGGCTCCAAGCCCCACGCCGTCCCCGGCAAGGACGTGATCCAGAAGGGGCAGTTCGTCACCATGGACTTCGGCTGCGTGGTGGGGGGCTACTGCTCCGACATGACCCGCACCGTGGCGGTGGGCCAGCCCTCCGAAGAGATGGAGCTGGTCTATGACACGGTGCTGAAGGCCCAGCTGGCGGGCATCGCCGCCGCCCACGGCGGCGTCACCGGCGCCCATGTGCACAACACGGCGGCCAAGGTGATCGCGGACGCCGGTTACGGGGACTATTTCGGCCACGGCTTCGGCCACTCCCTGGGCATCGAGATCCACGAGAACCCCCGCTTCTCCCCCCTGTGGGACAAGCCGATCCCCTCCGGGGCCTGCATCTCTGCCGAGCCGGGCATCTACCTGCCGGGCAAGTTCGGCGTGCGCATCGAGGATGTGATCATGCTCACCGATGACGGGTGCATCGACATCACCCACTCTCCCAAGGATCTGATCATTCTCTAAACCCCCTTGCAAATACGGGGGAAATAGGGTATAATACAGTGATTTAGTTTTTGTTCCCCAAACTTTCGATACTGGAGGAAGATACCAATGGCAATGATCACCGCAGGCGATTTCCGCAATGGCGTGACCTTTGAGATGGACGGCAAGGTCATGCAGGTGGTGGAGTTCCAGCACGTGAAGCCCGGCAAGGGCGCGGCCTTTGTGC
>JAHZFC010000038.1:11803-14659 GCA_019421525.1 Clostridiales bacterium | reverse complement strand
GAAGTCCTGGCTGATCTGGCCGGTACACGCCATATAGGCGAACACCCCTGTCAGCGCCAGGGTGACCAGGCTCTTCACGCTCAGCAGCGTGGCCAGCCGTTTGATGATATCCCCGTTCATCCCTTTCCCCCCTGTTTCAAGTCCCGGATGTCGTGCTCCGCCTCCTGCATCCGCCCCTCCAGCTTATAGGTCCGCTCCACCACATTGTTGTGGGCAGCCACCTTTTTCTCCAGCTGTTCGATGCGGTAGGTGGTCAGCTTGTTGGACACCAGGATGCCCCCGAAGGTCCCGGCCAGGGTGCCCAGCAGGGACATCCCAGCCACAGCCAGGGTCGTCCAGTCCATCACGCCGTTTCCACCTCCGCGCACTGGTCATTTTCCATCTCGCCCACGGTCCCCAAATCGGTCCACCCCTGGGGGTAGCCGCTGGGCGCCCACACGTTGTCGTCCATGGTGGACTTCCAGACGTGCCCGCCCTCGGTGCAGCACTCATCCAGCATATACATCCCGCTGGTGCCGTTGGGCGCCTGCCAGGGCTTGGCCTTCAGCGGGTCCTTGGTGTGGCAGATGGACCACAGGGCGGGCAGGTCCGCCGGCCTCTGGTCCGGCCAGCTGGCCGCGTCGTAGGGCTGGAGCAGCTTGTACACCTGCCCCCCGTCCGTCACCGGGGCGCCCACGGGCCAGGCGGAGTAATCCTTCCCGGCCACGAAATCCGGCACCTTGCTCTCCTCGGCGATGACGGCGGTGCCATCCAGCTCCGCCGCCCGGGTGCGCAGGTCGGCGGCGTCCGCCGTCCCCTTCTCCTTCATGGCCTGGTTGGCCAGAGTGTAGGTATCACTCATCGTCGTTTACCCCCTCATGATAGGCCGCCAGCAGGCCGGCCTCCTTGTCTGCTGCCTCCGTCTCCAGGGCCGTCACCTGGCCCTGGGCCGCCGCCGTCTCCGCCTGGGCCTCGGTCAGCTGCTCCTGGAGCTGGCTGACCTGGGCGGTGTAGCCGGTCACATCCCCCAGGTACTGCTCCGCCACGTCCAGGGCCACCTTGTAGCTGTGCTCCGAGTGGGCGTAGGTGATGTCCGCCACCGTGAAGCCGTACCCGGCGGGCAGCACACACTCCCCCACCACCTCCGGCTGGCTCCAGTCGATGGCCTCGATGTCCTCCAGGCTGGCATATTCCCGCTCAAACACGGCGATATACCGCCCGTTGGCGCTGCCGCGCATCACCATGCCGCAGGTCACCCCGCCGATGGTCAGCCCTGTCCCGTACAAGCTCATGCTATCTCTCCCCTTCTGCTGATTTGGGATATCCATCCCTGAGAGCAGATCGTTTCGCCCCTGATGTTGTACCTTCGCGTCCACCTCGTCCGCTGCCAGCAGCCGCCCGGGACCGGACCGTCACACTCGCCGCGCTCCCTGCCCTCCCTTTCCGGCTCCGGGCGCCATGCAAGTCTTTTTCCTTTTCCTTCATATTCGAGACAGAGGGCGCTGTGTTTTCGACCTTTCTCCGCGGCCGCGTCCCTGGCCCATTTTTGATCCTTCCAGCCCATTATGCATTTTTCTATTTTTATCGATTCATTTCTCCGTTGTCTTTTCACCAAAAGCATCCTATTCCGATACCATTTTTTGTTCAGCTTTCTCCTTCATCATCAGTTGACGATTCACTTATTTCTCTATATAATATAATACATCATCGTAATAAAGCTCCCTGTTTTCAGATCTCGTCTCATCGGTATTGCAAGTTTTATTTTTATGATATTCATTTCGAGAGGAAGGAGATGCTCCCTGTGATCAAGCTGGTCAACGTCAACAAGTTTTTCGGCGCCCTCCACGTTTTTGAAAGTGTGGACCTTCAGGTTGCAGAAGGGGAGAAGCTGGTCATCATCGGCCCCTCTGGCTCCGGCAAGAGCACTACCGTGCGCTGCATGAATTTCCTGGAGGAGCCCACCTCCGGCCAGGTCTATATCAACGGCGTGCAGCTCACCCATAAGAACAAGACGCAGATCGTCCGCAGCTCCACCGCCATGGTGTTCCAGCAGTTCAACCTCTACCCCCACAAGACCGTGCTGGAGAACCTGACCCTGGCCCCCATCAAGCTCCAGAAGGTCCCCAAGGATGAGGCGGTGGAGCGGGCCTACAAGTACCTGGACATTGTGGGCCTGCGGGAAAAGGCCAACAACTACCCCGCCACCCTCTCCGGCGGGCAGCAGCAGCGGGTGGCCATCGCCCGGGCCCTGTGCTCCCGGGCGAAGATCATCCTGTTCGACGAGCCCACCTCCGCCCTGGACCCGGAGACCGTCCAGGAGGTGCTGGATGTGATGATCCGCCTGGCCAGCGAGAAGAACATCACCATGGTCATCGTCACCCATGAGATGGGCTTTGCCCGCCAGGTGGCCGACCGGGTCATCTTCATGGACGACGGCCGCATCGTGGAGGAGGGCTCCCCGGAGCACTTTTTCACCAACCCCACCGAGGAGCGCACCAAGGCGTTTTTGAGCAAGATCCTGCGGTGAGATCCCCCGCTTGTCGTGGCACAAGGGCGTGTCTGCAAGGATAGATCGCGAATGTGAACAAGAATAGGAGGACTGTGAAATGAAATACTGGAAAAAATGGATGGCTCTGCTTTTGTCCGGCGCCATGTGCCTGGCCCTGGCCGCCTGCAGCACAGGCGACGTCACTGAGACCGGCAGCACCCAGGAGAGCCCCGCCCAGGAGAGCCAGAGCACCGATGACACCGGCTCCGACACCGGCGAGCTGAGCGCCGATGTGCAGGCCATCGTGGACCGGGGCGTGCTCCGGGTGGGCGTCAAATCCGACGTGCCCGGCTTCGGCTATCAGGATGTGCTGACCGAGGAATACTCCG
>JAHZFC010000038.1:0-11793 GCA_019421525.1 Clostridiales bacterium | reverse complement strand
GCCGAGGCCCTGGGCATCAGCGATGTGGAGTTCACCGCCGTCACCGCCGCCACCCGCGGCGAGCTGCTGGACTCCGGCGATATCGACATGGTCATCGCCACCTTCACCATCACCGATGAGCGCAGGGAGAGCTGGAACTTCACCACCCCCTACTACACCGATGCCGTGTCGCTGCTGGTCAAAACGGACAGCGGCATCTCCGACTATGCCGACCTGGAGGGCAAGGTCGTCGGCGTGGCCACCGGCTCCACCTCCATGGAGGCCCTGATCGCCGCCGCGGCGGAAAACGGCGTCACCCTCACCCAGGCGGACAACTTCTCCGAGTACGCCTCCTATCCCGAGATCAAGACCGCCCTGGACGCCGGCCGGGTGGACGCCTTCTGCGTGGACGGATCCATCCTGTCCGGCTATCTGGATGACACGGTGGAGATCCTCAGCTCCGTCCGCTTCTCCCCCCAGGAGTACGGCATCGCCACCAAGCTGGACAACACCGGCCTGGCGGAGTACCTGGATGAGCTGATCCAGACCTGGCTGTCTGACGGCACCATCGACCAGCTCATCGCTGACAACGGCGTGGCCGCCTCCTTCGAGGGCTGATCGCCCGGGGCTCTCAGCGGGCCCACCAATGTTGACACCGGGGACAGCCTCGTCCCCCCGATCCTTGACCGGAGCCGGAGCGGACCGCTCCGGCTCCGTCAGGAGCGTCTCGCCCCGCGGGGCGGGGCTCCCCTGACGGAGCGCCACTCCCCCACTCCCCACCAAAGGAGGTCCCTCTATGATCGAACAGATCCTATCCCCCTGGCGCTGGCAAAATCTGCTGGACGACTGGCCCACCCTCCTGCGTGCCTTCCTCACCACCCTGGAGGCGGCGGTGCTGGCCCTTCTCCTGGCCCTGATCCTCGGCGTGATCTTCGGCCTGATGTCCACCTCTCACCACCGTCTGCCAAGGGCGGTCGCCCGGGTCTATGTGGAGTTTTTCCAGAACACGCCGCTGATGATCCAGCTCTTCTTCGTGTTCTTCGCCCTGCCCTACGCGGGGGTCTCCCTGCCCGCCTTCACCTGCGGCGTGCTGTGCGTGGGGGTGTACACCGGCGCCTACATCTCCGAGGTGGTCCGGGCCGGCATCCAGTCCATCCCCCAGGGACAGTTCGAGGCCGCCTATTCCCAGGGCTTCACCTATCTCCAGACCATGCTGCTGATCGTCCTGCCTCAGACGGTGAAGATCATCCTGCCTCCTCTGGTCAACCAGTGCGTCAATCTGATCAAAAACACCTCCGTGCTGGCCATGATCGCCGGGGGCGACCTGATGTATGTGGCCAACAACTGGGCCACCAGCGGCAACGCCAGCTATGGCCCGGCCTATCTGGTCTGCGGCGTTCTCTACTTCTGTCTGTGCTTCCCCCTGTCCACCTGGGCCCGCCGCTATGAGGAGCGTCTGAAGCGCCAGGATATCCAAAAGCCCGGCCAGTCTGCCGGAAAGGAGGTGGCGGCATCATGATCGAGTACCTGTCCACCCTGTTCACCCCCACCATCCTCCTGTACCTCCTCCGGGGCTTTGCCATCACGCTGCGGGTGGCGGCCATCGCCATCGTGCTGTCCATCGTGTTCGGCACCATCCTGGGCCTGATCCGCGCCTACGCCCCCAAGCCCCTGCGGAAGCTTGCCGGGGCCTATATCGAGTGGTTCCGCAACACCCCCAACCTGCTGTGGGTGATGGTGTGCTTCATCGCCGCTCCCCTGCCCAGCGACTGGGCCCGCTGCACCATGGCCTATGTGCTGTTCACCTCCGCCATGATGGCGGAGATCGTCCGGGGCGGGCTCAACGCCATCCCCAAGGGCCAGTTCGAGGCCGCCCACTCCCAGGGCTTCACCATGGCGGGCACCCTGTGGTATATCATCCTGCCCCAGTGCTTCCGGCGCATCGTCCCCACCATGCTCAGCCAGATCATCACCGTGGTGAAGGACACCTCCTTCATGGCCCAGGTGGCGGTGGCCGAGCTGCTCTTCCGCACCAAGAACCTGATGAGCATCTTCTACAATGTGGTGGGCCGGCAGATCACCGCCCCCGATGTGTTCCTCCTGTTCGGCTTTGCCATGCTGCTGTACTTCGCGGTGAACTTCACCCTGTCCTGCATCGTGCGCTACCTGCAAAAGCGCAACAGCTCCGGCGGCCAGAGCAGATAGGTCCGCAAGATAAACACAGAGCGGCGGCTGACACCGATGTGTCAGCCGCCGCTCTTCTTGTCCTCTGCCGCAGGGCAGCTATCCCAGCCAAAGAGATCTGCGCGTCCCGCTACCCGTCCTGCCGCAAAAGCTCCACCTGGATGAGCGTCCCCTCCCCGTGGGGCAGCTCCTCCGGGGCGGAGACATACATGCCGTTGGCAGTCAGCGCCCGGGCTGTGGAGACGGCCCCAGGCCCCCGGAAGGCCAGCGGCGTGGCCGTATAGGTCCCGTCCGCCCGGCGCTCCACCCGCATCTGGGTCAACATGGAGAACATGGGCGGCGTGCGCAGCGGGGCGGTGAGCTCCGCCACCACCGCCTCCCTTCTGGGGAGGGAGATCCCCAGCATATGGCACACCAGCGGACGCACCATCCAGTCCAGGCTGTAGAAGCAGGCTAGCGCCGGGCCGGACAGGTTGAGCACCGGCTTGCCCCGGATGATGGCCGCCCCCATGGGCCGGCCCGGCACCGCCGCCACGCCGTGGAAGAGGGAGCCGCCGCTGTCCTCCAGCAGCTGTCCGCAGCAGTCCTCGCCCCCCTTGGAGGTCCCGGCGTTGAGCAGGACGATGTCCGCCTGGTCCAGGAGGGCATCCAAAGCTGTCTTGAGCGTCTCCGGATCGTCCCGGAGGATGGGGCCGAGCACCGGCTCCGCCCCCATCTCCCGCAGCAGCTGGGCGGCCATGACACTGTTGGTGTCAAAGTTCTGGCCCCGTCTCAGCTCCGCGCCCGCCGGGACCAGCTCGCTGCCCGTGGGCAGGAAGGCCACCCTGGGCCGCCGCACCACCGGCACCTGTCCCCAGCCCCCCATGCCCAGGGCCGCCAGGTCCAGGGCGGTGAGCACGGTACCCGCCCGGACCAGCAGCTCGTCCCTGCGCAGCTGGCTGCCGGAGGGACGCACGTTCATCCCCTGCCGCAGCTCCAGCCCGGGCCGGAAGGACAGCCCGCCCTCCGGCAGGAGCGTCACGTCCTCGATGGCCACCACGGTGTCATAGGCGTCGTCAAAATCATCCCCGGTGTCCGCCCGGACATAGTCCCGGCCCATCCGCCAGGCCGTTGTGTCCGGTATGCCCTCCTTCACCGAGGCGTAGGAGATGGCCACCCCGTCCATGGCGGACGCGCGCACCACCGGAAGGTCATACCGGGCCGTCAGATCCTCGGCCAACGCCCGGCCCGCCGCCTCGGCCAGAGGGACCGTCTCCACGGTCCGCTACGGGTCCCAGTGGGCCAGGATGAGGTCCAGCGCCTCCTGCTTGCTCACTCTCTGTTCAGACTCCATCGCTGCGTCTCCTCCTCCTTGTCACAGCGGCGCCAGCACGCCGTCCACGATCTCGCCGATCAGCGCCTTCGGGTCGGTCTGGCCGGCCTTGGCCTCATGGCTCAGGGTGATCCGGTGGCCCAGCACGAAGGGGGCCAGATATTTCACATCATCCGGCACCACATAGCCCCTCCCCCGGAACAGGGCCAGCACCTTGGCCCCGCTGTTCAGGGCCAGAGAGCCCCGGGGCGAGCTGCCCAGAGCGAGCTTGGGGTGACGGCGGGTGGCGGCCACGATCTCCACCATATACCGCTCCACATCGGGCTCCACCCACACCCGGTCGGCCAGCGCCCGCAGGTCCAGCACCTCCTGCCGGGAGATCACCGCCGACAGCTTCGCCTTGCTCGCGCCGCCGGCGTGGACGATGCGCTGCTCCTCCTCGATGGAGGGATAGCCCATGGACAGCTTGATCAGGAAGCGGTCGATCTGGGCCTCGGGCAATGGATAAGTACCGAAGGACTCCAGCGGGTTCTGGGTGGCCATGACCATGAACGGCTCCTCCAGCCGGTAGGTCACTGAGTCCACCGTCACCTGCTTTTCCTCCATGGCCTCCAGCAGGGCGGCCTGGGTCTTGGCCGAGGCCCGGTTGGTCTCATCGGCCAGCACCAGGTTGCTCATCACCGCGCTGGGCCGGAACTCGAACTCCCCCGTCTTTTGGTTGTAGACGGGAAAGCCCGTCACGTCCGAGGGCATCAGGTCCGGGGTGAACTGGATGCGCTTGAATTTGCAGTCCACGCTCCGGGCGATGGCCGACACCAGGCTGGTCTTTCCCACGCCGGGCACGTCCTCCAGCAGCACATGTCCCCGGGCCAGCAGGGCCAGCAGGGCCAGCAGGACCAGCTCCACGCTCTCCCGCTTGCCGATGATGGCCGTCTCCACATTGTCCACCACGCCCATGATCTTCCGGTGGGCCAGGGCCACCTCTTCCTCGGTCAGGCGTTGCAGTTCAGCTTCCATGATCGTTCCTCCTTACAGGGTGAAATAGTGCAGCAGATAGCGGAGCGTGCCGTGCTGCCGGCGGTAATTGCGCAGCAGGACCGGGTAGAGGCCGGCTCAGGCGTCGCACACCTGGGGCGCCGGCTGCGCCCGGCCATACCGGGCTGCCACATAGTGCTCTGTCAGCTCCTTCAGCCCCATGCCCCCCTCTGTATAGGCGCCCAGCTGGGCGCCATGGGCCGAGGCGTATTCCTCCGCGGTCTGGCTGGGCCGCCGGGGGAAGCCCAGCCGCTGGAATCTTTTCAGGTAAAACCGGTACAGGGCGATCATCTGCTCCCGGCCGTCCCCTCTCCTCAGGCGGGCCATCACCTGCCTGCGCCGCCACCGCCGCAGACAGGGGACCGCCGCCAGCACCAGGGCCAGGCACACCAGCCCCGCCAGCAGGTAAGGGGTGGCCTTCGGGTCGTAGCTGACCGAGCTCAGCTCCTCCCGGTCGTCCAGGCCGCTGTTGCCGTTGTCCGGAGGCGGCGTGACTGTGGCGGGCGTCTGTGTCTCCCGGGGGTCCTCCTCCGGCTGCTGGGAGGGGACGGGCGACTGCTCCGGCTCCTCCGGGAGCAGGTCCTCCGGGATGGGATATTGCCTTGCGATGCCCACCCTCTCCAGCACGTCGTAGCTCAGATACCGGGTCAGCAGCTTCACGTCCGCCGTGGGCGGGTCCAATGGGCGCACGATGGCGAAAAAGGTGGCGCAGGCCAGCACCAGGGCCAGCACGGCGGTGGCCGCGCTGTGGGCGGCAAAGCGCCCATAGGCCATCTGGACGGCGCCGCTGTCCGCCCTCTGGAGGCGGCAGCTGCGCAGCAGGTACAGCGCCGGCACCGCCGCCAAAAACACCATCAGCCACCACACCCGGACCTCAAAGCCCAGGAAGTCATTTACCGCGTACAGACAGCTGCCCAGCAGGAACAGCGCCCCCATCCCCAGCCGGGTGCGGGAGAGCAGGAACGCCGCCACCGACAGCACCGGCACGCCGATCCAGTAGAGGTAGACGGCCGTGGGGCTCCCCTCATAGTCCTCCACGGAGATCCCCTGCCCCCGCATCCACAGGAAAAAGGCCGCCGCGATCAGCACCAGCCCCACAGCAGACGCCGCCCTGGCGGACCACCGCCAGCCCCCCAGGCAGCAGTATCCCAGCGTCACGCCGCACACCAGCACAGCCAGGGGGACGCTGTCCGCCGTCCCGTCCGGGATATAGAAGCCCTGGGCAAAAGTGAGTGCCATGGGGAAGGCGGCCAGCAGCAGGAGCAGCAGCTCCCAGATATGATACCTCCAATACGCTCTCATATCCTGGCCACCATCCCCTCCGCGCTGTTGGCCGTCACACAGGCGACCCCCGCCCCCTCCAGCTGTCTCAGGGGGGCCAGCAGCTCCTGGCGCCGGATGTCATACACGCTGTCCGGCAGGAAGTAGCACACACACACGTTTTTTCGCCCCCGCCGCAGCCGCAGCAGCACCTCGATCAGCTCCTGATCCAGGCGGGCCGCGCACAGCACCACGTTGCTCTGGCTGTGAGGGCCGCTCCCGCCAGCCTCCAGCAGGCGGGCGGTGCCGTCAGCCTGCCCGCAGGGGCGCAGGCAGAACTCCGGCAGATACAGCCGCAGGTCGCGGAAGGAGGCGGGGGTGCACCGCCGCTCCTCCCCCTCCGGGGAGACATAGAGCAGCTCGTAGTCCATCCCCTCCCGGGCAGCGTAGTCCCCCACCGCCGCGGCGGTCTCCACCAGGCCGTCCAGCAGGTCCAGCCGGACCTGTTCCCCGTAATCGGGCACCTGGAGGTCCAGCACGATGGACACCCCAGTATTGGTATAGCTCTCCATCAGCTTGGTCATCAGGGCCCCCGCATGGGCGGAGAGCTTCCACTGGATGGTCTTGATAGGGTCGCCATAGGCATACTCCCGCACCCCGGTGTAGTCCATCCCGCTCAGGGGCGAGGGGGCCGCGGCCCGCTGGTTTTCCACGATCTGGAGGGTGGACACCGGCAGGCGGTCCAGCTTGGGCACCCTGGGCTGGACCTCCAGGCGCTGCTCCTCCCCTCTCCGGCCCACGGCCTTGAAAGTGCCCAGCAGGTCCCATACCACCACCTGGCGCAGGCCGGCCCGGTATATGCCGATGTGGGGGAAGTCCACCTGGAAGCGGACCGACCGCGTCTCCCCCGGGGCCAGGCTCAGGTCCAGGGGATAGACATGTCCGTCCGTCCCCTGTTCTCCGGATACGAAAAATTCCGCCCGCACCCGCACCGCCGGGACGATGCTGCGGTCGCGCACCTGCAGCTCCAGCTCCAGCGCCCCGCCCCGCATCAGGGCGCCCTCCTTCGCTGAGACCGCATGCTCCAGCCGCCCCCGCAGCCACAGCAGCTGGAGCAGGGACAACAGGCCGCACAGCCCCAGCGTGCAAAAGGGCAGCCAGCCCGCAAGGCCCCCGGACAGGAAGGCCGGGAGCAGCGACAGGGCCCATATGGCCAGGTATCCAATCAATTTTGGGGTCGCGCGCACCTTCACTCCCATCCCCTCCTATGGCGAAGCAATGTCACGATCATCAATGGCATGGAGACCAGATCCACCAGCATGCCCACTGAGATCACGCTGAGATATTGGTCAAAGGCGAACAGGGACACCACAAAGCGGCACACCAGCATCAGCAGCGCGCCGTAAATGAGGCTGGCCGGGAGCAGTTCCCGGGTATTGGCCCCCACGATGTGCCTGCACAGGTGGGGGACCAGCAGGGCCAGCAGCGCCACGTCGCCGCAGTGGATCTGGGCGGCCACCACGAGGATGGTGGAGCACACCAGCGCCAGCAGCCGCAGCCGCCCGGCCCGCAGGCCCAGGGCCTGGGCCTCCTCGTCCGGGAAGGCGGTCACATTGAGGCTATAGCGGATCAGCAGCAGCGGCACCAGCCCCGCCAGCAGGGCCAGGGCCAGAAAGACCGCGCCCCTGGTGTTGCCCAGTCCGGTGCCGTACAGCCTCATCTCCTGGAGCAGCAGGTAGTCGCTTTCATCCATCAGGGCGTATTGCAGGCCGCTCACCGTCTGGCTGACGATGCGGGACAGCGCCGTGCCCACCAGCAGGATGTCCGACACCGACGCCCGGTCCCGCCCGGCCGCCTTCCCCACCAGCAAGATCACCCCCAGCAGGGCCAGGCTGCATCCGTAGCCATAGAGGAACCGCTGCTGCGTCATGGTCACCGCCAAGGTGGAGTACTGGAGCACCAGCAGGAAATTGGCCGCGCTGATGCCGCTGGACACCCCCAGCATGGTGGGCACGGCGATGGGGTTGCGGAACACACATTGAAAGGCCACCCCCGCCGCCGACAGCACCGCCCCCAGCACCATGGCCAGCACCGCCCCCTGGAGGCGGCTGAGGGTCTCCAGATACCCCTCCTGCCCCTGGATGATGGCCAGCCGCTGGTCATAGATGGACCACTTGAGCCATTTGGCCAGCTCCAGCCGGGCGGCGGCGGCCAGGTTGGACAGGGTCTGCCACGGCGACAAAAAGCCGATCCGGGTGGTGCGCAGGCACAGGAAGAGGAAGCACAGCGCCGCCAGCAGCAGCAGCGACAGCAGGAAACGGCGTCGGGTCCGCCCCCGGTCCTGCCGCCGGAGCGCGGCCATCTGTTCATGGCCGATCTGCATGGCCTCTCCTCCTATACCGGATCATCGAGATCAAAAATATCCCGCCCCCCGCCACATTGACGATCAGCCCGGCGTTCACCACATAGTTGAGCATATAGGACAGGTCGAAGGCCAACAGCAGGAACAGCCCGCCCAGGAAGGCGCAGGCAGGCGTCAGCCGGCGGAAGTCGTTGCCCGCCACATGCCGGGCCAGATGGGGGACGATCAGCCCCACAAAGCTGATCGCCCCGCAGAAGGCCACCACCGCCGCGGTCATCACCGTGCTCAGCAGCACGATCACCGTCCGCTCCAGCCCCAGATCCGCCCCCATCATCCGGGCCTCCTCTTCCCCGAAGGCGATCAAGTTGAGCCGCCCGCACATCAGCATCAGCACCGCCATGGGGATCAGCACCAGCACGGCAAGGCACAGCAGCAGCGCCGGCGTGGAGATATTTTGGAAGGAGCCGGACTGGATGGCCTGCACCTGGGCGACGACCATGGTATCCCCCCCTCGGATGGCCTCATAGTACTGGGCGGCTGTCACCAGGGTGGAGATGCAGGTGGTGAACACCGTCCCGCCCACCATGAGGGGGACGGTGGCGATCCGCCCCCTGCCGGACAGCTTGGTGAGCAGGAGCACCGCCGCCACCACCGCCACGCACCCGGCAAAGGTCATGAAATACTGGCCATATTTCTGCCAGATGGTCATGGCGTGATACTCCAGGGCGTACCCCTCATAGGACACGTCCAGCAGCCCCGCCAGGCTGGGGGTGTAGCAGAACAGCAGATAGACCGTGGCCCCCAGTGCTCCCCCGGACTCCACCCCCAGCAGAGTGGGGCTGGCCATGGGATTGTGGAACACCGCCTGGAAGCAGGCCCCTGACACGGCCAGCGCCGCCCCGGCCAGCACCGGGCAGGCGAATTGACACAGGAAGAAGTGGATGCCGCTCTGGAGCCGGGCGCCGGTCAGCAGGTCCAGGATATCCCCGCAGCGGCGCAGGGCGTACCGGGCCACCCAGGCCAGGGAGAAATCCCCGTTGAACAGGTTGCCCACCAGCAGCACAGACAGTACGAAGGCCACGGCCAGCGCCCCGCCGCACCACAGCACCCGCCGTCCCTCCCGGGTCAGGCGGGCGCCCTCTCCCGTCCGGCCGGAGCCCATCCCCGGCTGCTCCACATCCGGCTCCAGGCGGATGCGCCCATCCTGTTGCCTCCAGTCCTCTCTCGTTCTCTTCATCCGGCCCCCTCGCCCTCCAGTATGGCGTTCAGCTCGCTCTCTGACAGGGAGCAGCCGTAAAAGGCGTCGTAAAACTCGGTGATGTAGCCCCGCATCTCCTCCTCTGAGACTGCGCCGAAGAACCTCCAGGCCGCCCAGACGGATTCAAGGATGCTCTCGCATCCCCCCTCCGTCCAGCTGGACAGCCCCCAGGGGTTGACCACGATCTCATATCCCCCGGAGATCTGGGTGCGCACCAGGTTGCCCTCCTCGTCCAGGAAGCCGTCTGAGTGGAAGCTGCCGTCGCCGGAGTTGATGTGGGGATAGACCTGCCACAGCTCGCTGGCTGCCACGGCCTCCGCCGTGGCCTGGTCCGCCACCAGCAGGATGGGGAACTGCTCGGTGCCCAGGCTTGCCCCGGACTGCTCCAGCAGCTTCTGCCCCGCGGTCACCATGCCGTCGGCCATGGTGCCGGTGACCTCCATGGTGCGGTAGGCCGAGATCAGCGGGGTGAAGTACAGCGTCTTTGGGGTGATCCCGTACTGCGAGGCGGTGTTCACCACATGGGCATAGCTCAGCGCGTCCGAGATGGCCTTGCAGGAGCCGGTGGCCCCGTTACACACCACGGCGCACCCCGTGCCGGACAGGGTGGTGTACTGCTCGCTGTATAGCCGGTAGCTGGCCTGGCTGTCCCAGCCGTCCAGATAGAGGGTGTAGGTGGCCGAGCGGGAGATCCCAGCGTCGTCGTCGGTAAAGGCCGCGTAGCCGGAGGTGGCCTGGCTCACCGCCTGGCTGACCCGGTCCACCCAGGACACATAGTCCGCCGCGATCTGCGGGGCGTTGGTCCCCCCCTGCTCAGAGCGGTCCCCCAGCACCGTGCCCAGGGCGGTCATGGCCGTCTTGACGTTGTCCAGGCTGGTGGGCGCGGGCAGGACCAGATAGGCGATGCCCGCCGCTTCCAGCTGGGCGGCCTGTCCGTCTGTGAGGGTGGCGCTGCCGCTGGCCTCCACCACCACGTCGGGTGCCAGCTCCATCAGCCGCTGGAGGCCCGCCTCAGTCAGGGCGCTGCTGGGGGCGGCCCAGAGGGCCTCCACCTGGTCTGCTCCGGCCAGGATGGCCGCGTCATAGCCGCCCCGGGCCAGTTCCCCGTCGGTGGCCGCCAGGCGGTCCGCCCCGCCCAGGATCAGCACCATCAGCGCCAGCTGGCCCACCGCCGCCACCTGGTCCACATCTGCGGGCAGCTCCACTGTATTGCCATAGGCGTCCACCACCTGCTTGGTGGTCCCGGCGCCGGAGTCGGCCTCTGACCCGGTCCCCTCCTCGCCGGTGCCGCCGGTACTGCTCCATCAGGTCCAGGGCCATCTCCGGGGAGGGTTCAAACTCACAGGCGGCGTATTCAATGCCGTCATCCGCATCCAGAGAGTAGTTGGCCTTGTTGCGTTTCATACGCCGGTGGTGGGTGACTTCATACCGCTTGTCGGCCCACAGCTCCTCGGCCACCTCGTCCGTCACCTCTATGTACTCGTCTGCCTTATACCAATAAAAAAACTCTTTCAAGTTGATGGTTGTCATTTGTAATTCCTCCGTTCAGATAGTTGGGGGGTGAATGGCAATCTGAACGGAGGGGCGGCGGGGACCGGCAGCGGGGCCGTGCCCTGGGACAACGTGTCCCAAGGCAGGAAATACAAAATGCGCCTGCGCGACACAAGGCCACGCAAGCGCACGAAATGCCAAATTCATTTATGTACTGCCAAATTGCACATCCACCGCCGGACTGATCCTGTTCGGGGGACGAGCTTTTTTTGACAGGTTAGGGGGATGGAAAAAGAAAAAGGACACAGCGATACCTCCCGGACACCGCCGTATCCTTAAAAAAGGGCGACTTTAACACACCCCTCGTAATCTTATTCTTTGAAAAGAAAACGGCGGCCTTGATTTCTCAAAACCGCCGTCAGGCTACAGTATTATGTTAGGGCGCATGGATGACCAGCCGCCGAAACAACGGTTTTTTTATTATCCCGTTTTTCGTGGCAGGCCCGTTATGCTTAAACCTTAGTGCTGCCAAACAATCTCGCCGTTATCAATTTTTTGCTGAATGTCATTCCATTCTTCCGGGGTATATTCGAACATTTTAAGATTGCCGTTTTCAGTTCCCACATCACCTTCTACCAGATTCAGATCATCGATGTCCATAATCTGTCCTTGGGTATTGGAGGTGTCGATAATCTTCATACCGCTGGATTCCGTTCCAACCTTGCCTTCTGTAAGGTTCATTTCATCGGTGTCCTTGATTTGTGCCTGCGTACTCGTGGGATCAATGATCTTCATACTGTCAGTTTCTGTTCCAATGTCGCCTTCTGTGAGGTTAAGATCTTCCAGATCGAACTCTTGCCAAGCACCCGTAGATGTTGCAAAGGCAGTTGTTGCACCGACTACCAAAACCAA